>JBBRUB010000083.1:0-9527 GCA_038248175.1 Cytophagales bacterium
AGCTCTGCGACTTTCGACCTCAAAAAATCATTTTGCTTTAAAAACGCTGCTAACGCTAAATGCGACGAAACTGGCTTTGCGGGAGTTGAACAGCCTGAAAAGTCAATCTACTCTACTGGCTAAGGCTGCGTAACATCAGTAATTGATTATGCTTACACAATCCAGTACAAACCGACTCATTCGACATCAATCCGATAGCCGAACCGACCTGGGTAAACAGGCGGCTCAAACTGTGGGTAGCTGCATACGAGCACTATTGACGCAACAGGCCTCTATTAACCTGATTTTTGCAGCCGCACCCTCGCAGAACGAATTTCTGGATGCTTTGGTAGAGCAACCCCACCTCGACTGGAGCCGCGTTGTTGCCTTCCACATGGACGAGTACGTGGGCCTGCCTGATTATGCCCCGCAGCGATTCGGCAACTTCCTGAAAGAACGAATCTTCGACCGGGTTCTCTTTCAGAGCGTTCATTACTTAGACGGTAATGCCCCGAACCTGGCAGAGGAATGCATCCGGTACAGCAAACTCTTAGAGCAATTTCCAGTCGATATCGTATGTATGGGTATTGGTGAGAACTGTCATATTGCATTTAACGACCCCCACGTAGCCGATTTTAATGATCCTGTTTTAGTGAAAGTGGTTGACCTCGACGCAGCCTGCCGACAACAACAGGTAAACGATGGCTGTTTTAAGCAGTTCGCCGATGTGCCTACCCACGCCCTTACGCTGACGGTTCCAGCCCTAATGCAGGCACCTAACGTGTTCTGTATGGTGCCGGGTATTCATAAAGCTCAGGCTGTATATCATACGCTCCACTCCCCAATAAATGAAAAGTATCCATCCACAATTTTGCGTCGCCACGAAGAGGCCCACTTGTTCATCGACAAGGATAGCGGCTCCAGACTGGTATAACGTTTACGCCGGGCAAGCTAATTTGCAGAAACAACAGAACAGACACACCTCATTACATTGCGTTGAGTATGGCAAAAAAGAAATTACAAGGGGTGAAGGAAATTGCAAGACGGGCCAACGTAGCCATTGCAACAGTGGATCGGGTAATTCACAACCGAACGGGTGTATCGGTACAAACCCGGGAGAGAATCAACAAAATTATTCAGGAACTGGATTATCAGCCTAATTTGCTGGCCCGGCGACTGGCTTCGGGCAAGGTCATTAAGCTTGCCGTGCTCATTCCGTCGGTTACCGACGAAACCGATTTCTGGGAGGCTCCACTACGGGGTGTACAGCGGGCCGAAGCTGAAATTAGACAGTATGGTCTGTCAGTAGAGTTGTTTTTATTCGATCTGAATACTAAAAACTCCTTTTCATTACAGACAAACGCGATTCTTCAGGCTGACATAGACGGTGTTGTTATCGCGCCCATATTCGTGGAGGAGACGCGAACATTTGTAGCCGATTGCCGGGCAAAAGGTATTCCATACGTGTTTATTGACTCCAACATCCCCGATAGTCAGAACCTGAGCTATATTGGTCCCCCGCTGTACCAGAGTGGGTATATGGCAGGGCGATTGTGTACCTCGGGCCTAAAGCCACAGAGTCCGGTGTTGCTGGTTAATATAGCTGCCGATATTGACAGTTATACGTACCGGCAGATTGAGCAGGGGTTTCGCGCGTATTTCACTGACCATTTGCCCCAACAGCCTTTGCACCGAGTTGACATTTACAGGACCGACGCAAATTCAGTTGCACAGGCACTCCAAACTGCATTTGCCAATCACCACAATATCAGTACCGTATTCGTGACCAATTCGCGGGCCTTTTTGGTTGCCCGATTTTTAGAAGCACTCGGCTTATCCCACCCTCCTCTGCTTATTGGCTATGACCTGATTAATGCCAATATTCACTACCTCGAAAATGGTTTAATCAACTTCCTGATTTGTCATCAGCCTGAGGATCAGGGATACCGGAGTGTTATGAGTTTATACCAGTATCTGGCTTTTTCGGCAACGGTGAGCAAAGAGTATTACATGCCAATTGATATCATTACCCGTGAAAATCGAGCGTTTTACCGAAATTAACAAATTTGGCATTTCTGATAATTAGCCAAATTTATTATTCCGATTCGGCACTCTCTTGAAATTTAATAAACTGAACACGCTTCTGTAGGAATTTAAAAAAGTTTTTTAAGTTTACGGGTAGCTACCCGAATCGTTAAGTGACTTCCATTTTAAGAAGCGATTCAACTCTGTTTTGATAGTCAATAATAACCGGAATATTGGCTACGATGGGGCTAACCGCAACGTGGCTCCGGTAGAAACTATTCCTTAATCCTATACCCTTATGTTTCCGCTATCACGACGTACCTTTTTGAAGCAAAACGCCATCCTCGGTGTTGGGGCAGCCCTGGCTCCTGCCTTGCCCTCGATAGCCTTCCCTTCGGTTTCTACCCCGGCTATATTGGGTGGAACCCCCTTGCTCAAAACAGAGTGGCCCAGGTGGCCGCGCTGGATCCCCGAAACCGACGAACCCCGCATACTGGAAGTACTCCGCAGTGGAGTTTGGTCGCGGGCGGGCGTTACAGCCGAGTTTGAGCAGCAGTGGGCCAACGCGCTGGGCGTAAAACGAAGTTTGCTGGTTGTCAATGGCACCAACGCCCTGATTATCGCCCTCAATCAACTCGATATTCGGGCGGGCGACGAGGTGCTCATTCCTCCCTATACGTTCATTGCCACGGCAGCTGCCGTACTGGCTAATGGCGCTATGCCGGTTTTTGTGGACGTTGACCCGGAGACGTTTCAAATTGACCCGGCAAAAATAGAAGCCAAAATTACCCCGCGCACAAAGGCCATCATGCCCGTACATATTCTGGGGTTACCTGCCGACATGCCCGCCATACTGGCCATTGCAAAGAAGCATAATCTGATAGTGATAGAAGATGCCTGTCAGGCACATCTGGCAGAAATTAATCACCAGAAAGTGGGTACGCTGGGTCATGCAGGCTGCTTCAGCTTCCAAAACTCCAAGAACTTAGCAATTGGAGAAGGTGGGGCCATCGTGAGCCGCGACGATGCGTTTATGGACCGGTGTTTTTCTTATCAAAACTTCGGTTATCCCTACGGAAATGTAGTGGGAAGCGTTTCAACGGGTAGCATCCGGCAAGGGTCTAAATTGCGGATTACAGAATATCAGGCCGCCATTGGGTTGGCGCAATTAGCCCGCTTAGATGCCGAAACAACCACACGCAATATCAACGCGGCTTACTTAAAGTCGCGGTTGGCCACTATTCCGGGCATTATACCCTACAAACTCTACGACCACGTAACGAGGGGGGCGTTTCACTTATTTCCATTCCGCTACCAGCAGCAGGCTTTCAAGGGACTGTCGCGAGCCGATTTCCTGAAGGCATTGCAAGCCGAGGGTGTTCCCTGTTCGAGTGGCTATGCTACCCTGAATGACCAGTTGTTTCTCAAAGATGCCTTTGCGTCCAAAAACTTCCGAAAAGCATATCCGCGCGAGATGCTCAACTTCAATGAGTACGTAGCAAAAAACGCCTGTCCAATGAATACCAAGCTGTGCAACGAAGAAGCGGTCTGGTTTAACCAAAACATGCTCTTGGGCACCCGGCAGGACATGGACCTCATTGCCGACGCTGTTGCACGTATTCACCAACACGCAGACACCATCCGTCAGCAAACAAACCGATGAGATACAGATCATTTATCGTTGGTGTGATGGGGTTCCTTCTGCTGGGTTTCTCATCTGGCGGTTGGGCACAGGGCTGGAAAGCTGGCCTTGCCCAGACCGCAATTACTCCCAAACAGCCCCTGTGGATGGGGGGGTATGCGTCGCGTACGCATGTTTCCGATGGAAAACTGCACGATCTTTGGGCCAAGGCACTGGCACTGGAAGATGCCACCGGCAAACGCGCCGTACTGGTTACGGCTGATTTGCTCGGCTTTCCCAAAGCACTCTCCGACCGGGTTCGTAAAAGAATCGAAGAACTAGAAGGGTTGGGGCGCGACCAGATTCTGCTGAACAGTTCGCATACTCATTCGGGGCCAGTTCTGGAAAATGCGCTGGTGGATGTTTATCCCATGAACGAGGAGGAACAGGCCCAGGTGCGTCAATACACCCGGCAGGTAGAAGACCAGATTGTGGCCCTTATCCGGCAGGCCATCCGGCAATTAGAACCCGCTGAAGTGTTTGCAGGAAATGGAGTGACCCGGTTTCAGGTCAATCGTCGATCAAACAAAGAGCCCACCCTGCCCCAGCAAATAGCCCTGAACGGCCCCAACGACTTTGCCGTGCCTGTACTCAGAGTGCTCGACAAAAAGGGCAACCTCAAAGCATTGGCCTTTGGTTACGCCTGCCACCCAACCGTGCTTGATTTGTACCAGTGGTCAGGCGATTACGTTGGTTTTGCCCAACTGGAACTGGAGAAAGCCTATCCCGGTGCAACGGTACTGTTTTTTCAAGGGGCTGCCGGTGATTTGAATCCACTTCCCCGCCGAACCATTCCTTTAGCGAAGCAGTATGGGCGCGAATTAGCGGCTGCTGTGCAGCGGGTGGTAGAAGAGCCGATGCGGTCACTGAAATCAGTCCTCAAAACGGCTTATACGGAGATTGACCTGCCGTTTTCTGATCCTCCGACAGATACCGAGCTAAACGCACTAACAGCCAGTAAGGAGACCTATCAGCAACGATGGGCAACCCGCATGATACGTGCCCGGCAGCGAAACGAACCTGTTCGCTCCAGCTACCCTTATCCGGTGCAACTCTGGCAAATAGGTGATCAATGGGTAGTTGGTCTGGGGGGCGAGGTCGTGGTTGAATACGCCATCGACGTTAAAAAACGGCTGGGAGCTGACGTATTCGTGATCGGATACAGCAACGACGTAATGGGGTATATTCCTTCGGAGAGGGTGCTTGGAGAAGGTGGTTACGAAGGCGATTCATCGCAGATGGTTTATGGCCTTCCTGCGCGGTGGGCCCCCGGTTTACAGGCTAAAATTTTAACCGCCGTTAACCAGCTAAGTCAGCAACTGCTTGCGCTTCCTGCCAAATAATCAACCCCAATGCCCTACTCTTATGCAAGATAATCAGGCTATAGTCTGGCCAACAGAGACTCCGGCGGATGCTTTTCTGACGGCTTATCCATATTACTCGGGCTTTCCGCTGGCCCATGATACCTACAATGCGATCTCGGTAGCCAGCAATGGGCAGATTTATTATGTTCTTTGCTCAGAGTCAGCAGAAGAGGGAGGCAAGCTGTGTGTGTATGACCCGGTGTCAGATCAGGCACAAATCATTGCTGATTTAACGGATAGTTGTGGGGAGACCGGCCTGGAAGCTATTCCGCAGGGAAAAAGCCACGTTCGGTTTTATGAGCATACCGGGAAATTATATTTCGCTACCCACGTGGGCTACTACGAGATGATCGACGGCATGGAGCGATTACCCGTTCAAAATCCCACCGGCCGTAAACAGTATCCCGGAGGTCATTTTCTTTCGTATGATTTAAAGACGGGGGTTATTACTAAACTGGCCACTGCCCCCCACGAGGAAGGAATCCTGACAATGACCATCGACCCGGAACGGGGGTATCTATACGGTATCACCTGGCCAACGGGCTATTTTGTCCAGTACGACCTGAATAACGGCCAGCTGAAAACGTTCCCCCCTATCTCTGCCAAGGGTGAAGCCGGAATACCCGGCCATGATTACAGCGTACTGTGTCGAAGTATGTTCGTAGAGCCAGCATCAGGGGCGGTTTTTGTGTCAACAGCTGCGGGTGACATCCTCTGCTATCGACCCAACAGCGATGCCCTTGAGCGTATGGAGGGAGTCAATCTTCGGTTAGATTATTTTGGTACGTATGACCCTACCCGGCCTGGCAGTATGGGCTACAACTGGCGAAAAATATTCTGGTACGCGCCGGAGGGAGTGGCCTATGGTATTCACGGCAATTCGGGCTATTTATTCCGCTTTGACCCTCAGCAGGCTCGAATTGAGGTGGTAGAACGACTGACCTCCATACCATCCCGGAGAAGTGGCATGTTCGATCAGTTTAGCTATGGCTATTTGGGCTTCCAGTTAGGCCCTGATCAGGAAACAATCTATTACCTGACTGGCGGACCAATTTATGTGGATGGACAGCGGGTAAAGGGCGTTTCACAGATTGCGAAAGGAGGTGCCAAAGGGCTTGAAAACCTCCACCTGATTACGTTTCACCTGCCCACCTGCTCGTACCGGGATCACGGTCCAATTTTTTATCCTGACGGAAGCCGCCCCACCTACGTCAATGCGCTGACCGTTGGTAAAGATGGCTCCGTATATACATTGGCCCGGTTTGAACACGAAGGGCGGGAGATTCAGGATTTGATCCGAATCCCCGCCGTAACCAACGTATAAATTCTGTTATCGACAAGTCAAAAATTTCGCACTATTATGACTCTACTTCCAATCCTGCTCTTTTTAAGCAGCTTTTCCACAGTACCGGTACAACCCCCAAACAAACTCACAAAGCAGGAACAACGTGAGGGGTGGCAGCTTCTCTTCGATGGTAAGACAACGCGTGGCTGGCGGGGTGCTTACAGTGAAACGTTTCCGAAAAGCGGCTGGCGGGTCATAAATGGTGAACTTCGGGGAGACCTTCAGAATGGGGGTGAGTCGAGCGATGTGGGGGACATCCTGACGGTCCAGAAATACCGCAATTTCGACCTGCGTTTCGAATGGAAATTGGGAGACGGCGGCAATAGCGGAGTGAAGTATTTTATTGAGGAACGGCTTCCCAAGCCCGAACTTGGCTCACAGGCAGGCTATGAATATCAACTCATTGACGATACCAACTTCATTTACAACGGGAAGCCTCTGGAGCCTGACCACAGGACGGCCGCGCTTTACAATGTTCTACCGGCCAATAAAGCTGACGCAGTAATGAATCAGTGGCATCAGTCGCGTATTGTGGTGCGGGGCAACCAGCTGGAACACTGGCTCGATGGTGTCAAAGTGCTGGAAGCCGACCGCACATCCGATGTATTTCTACGGGGTGTAGCGCAAAGTAAATTCAACCAATATGCTGGATTCTCCCGCATTCCAGAGGGGCATATTTTGCTTCAGGACCATGGCCACAGCGTGGCTTTTCGCAGCGTAAAAATCAAACGTATTTGACGAAGCTGGTCAGTCTTTTCACTAATAGCCCAGCACTCTACCCGATAAAAAACGGAAGGCTCTGTAATTTAAGCAATTGCCTGAGCAACCGCTCGTAGAGAAAATTGGCCCATTTCCCCAAATCAATACCCGATTTACGCCACGACTCCCCAATTAGATTTTTGCCATGCCGAAAAAAACTGTGCGCTTTGTAACCGTGATTTTTGACCACAATCCGGTGACCCTGCTTGTAACTAAGAAGACCCACTCGTTGACATAAACTAAATGCCAAACAAACCAATGCTAACAGCGTTTCAAAGCGGTCTGCTTTGGTCAAATGAGTCATATCCAAGTTAAAGCCGTGACTTTTCACACTCTCAAAAAAGGTTTCGATACTCTACCGACGTTTGTAAAAACGAGTCAATGTAGGCAAAGCTGTTGGTTAATACTACTAACAAGTCCGATTCGCCTTTCTGATTGACCACCCGCTCAAGGGCTACACTCAGTTGAAAATCCGCTATTTGGATATTATCGAGTAGCGCTTTTTTACGGTCCCCCAAAATCGACTCCGGCTTCATCAGGTGCTGACCTACTTGTATATGATGCGACTTAGGTAAGCGCAAGAAAAATCGTATCTTGTTGTTTAACAGCCACTTATACCAATCCTTTCCTATGAATTCGCGGTCAGCACACAGACTTCCGATACGCTCTGACCCTAACAGCGTTACCACTTGGGTCAACAACTTGGTCCGATCCTGAGTGTTTGAATTCCCACTATTGTTGTCCAGTAAAGACCACCATAAAGGCAAGCCAACCCCCTCGCTGTAGGCCGTCAACATCAATACATTCCATTGCTGAGATCCAAAATCCCACTCGGTGCGATCCAATGATAAATGCAATTTGCCTTTGGGCAAAAATAGCACCATCAGCATTACTACCGCTTGTGGCTCAACGTGAGCCTGAGCAAAAAATCCGGGGCCGCCCTTTAGGTTTGTAGCGTGGTAAGATTCCAAGATTTGGTAGCTTGCCAACAAGTAAACAGGGTGGGCTACCCTATGGGGCCGCAGAGTTCCTGCTCTATGCGCGGATTCAGGACCCACCCTGTTTTACTTGCTTTAGGCTCAAATGGAAATTCGGGGATACTGCCCCATTAGCAAGGGTTTGAGCAGTAGGGCAAGTCATGTTGAAAACCCTAAACTATCGTTTCTCATGGACATTCGCTATTTCATCGGTGTTGACATTTCAAAAGCCACCCTCGATTGGGCCGTATTCGATGGTAAAACTATCGTCTTACAGAGCCAATCGGCCAACTCACAAGCTGGTATTAAAACCACCCTCAAACTCATCAAGGCTTTACCGGGCTTTACAATAGTCAATTCGGTCTGTTGTATGGAGCATACGGGAATTTATAATGCTCACATGCTGAGTTATTTACGTAAGATTTCTTTACCCATTTGGTTAGAGAATAGTTTACAGATCAAAAAGTCAGGCGGTTTACAACGGGGTAAAAACGATGCCATCGATGCTCAACGAATCGCTGAGTATGCCTTCCGGTTCCGCGATCAGATGCGGCTTTGGCAACCACCCCGACCCGTTTTACAAAAACTGGCGGCCCTCAGTGCGCTTCGTCAACGACTTTTGCTAGTTCGCCAGCAACTTCAGCAACCCATTACCGAACAGCAGAGTTTTGTGGATTCGATGCTGCAAAAGCAACTGGCTAAAAGCTGTCAAGCCTCCTTAAAAGCGATCAATACCGATTTGGAATCCGCTGATAAACAGATCAATGAACTCATTCAGCAGGATGACCGCCTAAAAGAATTATTCGAATGGATCACCTCTGTTCCAGGCGTTGGTAGCGTAACAGCGGCTGAAGTGTTAGTTGCTACAGACGAATTTAAGGCCATCACTGATCCAAAAAAACTTGCATGTCACGCCGGGGTTGCACCGTTTGAATACCGATCCGGCAGTAGTGTTCGGGGTAAAACACGGGTTAATCAGCACCGCACCGGCGGACCGGCTCGACTCCGGTTAAAGTCCCTATTTCACTTGGGAGCTATGTCTGCCATCCGCATGAAAGGGGAGCTACAGACCTATTATCAACCGGTCCGCCGGTGCGGTAAGGTGGGACAGGGAAAAAATAAAATGTTGGTTCTAAATGCAGTCCGTAATAAGCTCATTCATCGGGTTTGCTCGGTAGTTCACCGCCAGCAAAAATATGACAAAAATTATACGCCTGCTCTTGCATAAACCATGGAAATCCGTGCGGTATATCCGGCATGGTGTAAGTGAGATTTACATGGCATTTGAACCCCTGGCTGGTCAACGTTTTGTGGAGGTCACAGACGACCACAAGGCCATCACATGGATAGGCATACTGGCCGGTTTATTAGATGGTCCTTACGCTAAATGCTTGAAA
>JBBRUB010000084.1:0-9373 GCA_038248175.1 Cytophagales bacterium
AAACAGGTGTTCGCACTGCTGATTTTAAACCGGTTTCTTCCCGAGAATACATCTGATTTTTTCTCCGGCAGTTCGGGGGGCGGGCTGAATACGCAGGCCGAGAGTGTGGCCCGAAGCAGCGTAAGCAAGTTGCTGTCCGACCAGTTGGGTCGATTGGCGTCGGGTGTGCTAAACGGTATTGTCGATGTTGATTTCAACCTGCTTTCGCAGGCGGGTGGAGCAAACACAGGCGGTACGGCAACCGGTGCCCGTACCGATCTGGCGGTGGGTTTGTCGAAGAGTTTTGCCAACGGGCGTGTCACGGTGTCGGTTGGCAAGAACTTCGTGCTGGAGAACACCGCCAAAACCGCCACGAGTCAGAGTCAGGTCTTCGACAATATCTCGGTTAATTATAAAATCACCCCCGATGGCCGGTACGTGCTGCGTGGTTACCGCCAGAACGATTACCAGGCCGTGCTGGATGGGTTTGTCATCGAGACTGGAGTCGGGTTTGTGATCACCGTCGATTACAACACGCTGGCGGGTTTGCTCAATAAATCGGCGGATAAGTTTCAGTAAGGATTAGTCCCTGCCAAAAACTATGAATGCAACGAGTACACGTATTTTTTCTTTGGATAGCCGACTGACACTGATACTTGGTTTTGGTCTGCTGACGCTACTCAACGGCTGTAATCTGGCAAAAAAAATACCTGCTAAAGAGCGGCTGTACATGGGTACCGACATCACGGTCAGGGCTGACTCGACGGTGTCAGAACCGGAGCAGGAAACTATTAAGGATCAGTTAGCCGAACTGGCCCGGCCCCGGCCTAACGCACAGATTTTTGGCTATCCCTGGAAAGTAGGTTTGTATTATCTGTTCGGGACGCCCAAAAAGAATGGCTTCCGGGCGTGGTTCCGGCGTAAATTCGGGCAGGAGCCGATCTTTGCCAGTGCCAGCGTTATTACGGCCAATATCCCAATCTGGGAAGCGTATCTGCAAAATCAGGGATATTTCGGATCGCAGGTAACGGGCGAGATTGTCGATAAAGGCGGCTACAAAGCGCGGGGCGTTTATGCGGTAAACGTAGCGCAGCGGTATTATATCGACTCTGTCGATTTTTTGTACGACACTACCCTCGTACAGTCGAAGTTTTTTAAGGAGCGATTTCAGGAGTCGGCCAAAGAAACGATTCTGAAAAAGGGTGATCCGTATCTGCTCAACAATATCAGGCTGGAGCGAGAACGCATCGGGCAGTTTATGAAGCAGCGCGGGTTTTTCTATTTCGTTCCCGAATTTACCGCAGCCCTGGCCGATAACGACTCAGTGACTCACAAAACCGCCCTACATATGTACGTCAAACCCGATATGCCTACGGCTGCCAGCGTACCCTACTACATCAAGGATATTTTTATCTATCCCAACTATAACCTCTCCACGGCACAGACTGATACTAACCGACGCATGGCTTATAAGACGGAGCAGGCGTTTAATGTAGTCGATTCAAGCCTACGTTTCAACCCCAAATTGTTTCGGGACATTGTAACAGTACGGCCGGGCCGACTTTATAGCAGCCGGGCGCAGGATTTGACCCTGTCGCGGTTTGTAAATGTGGGCGCGTTCAAGTTCGTGCGTAACCGGTTCAGCCCCGTGCAACAGGGCGACTCAGCCTTGCTGAATCTGTACTATTACCTCACGCCCTACAAAACTAAATCCCTCCGTTTTGAGATTGACGGTACCTCGCGCTCCAATAACTTCAACGGTTCGCAGGTAACGTTGAGCTGGCGCAACCGCAATGCAATCAAACGTGCCGAACTGCTCACGCTGAATCTCAACGGCGGCATCGAGTTTCAGGTTAATGCAGGCGAACAGGGATTTACGAACTACCGCTATGGTGCCGATGTACAACTGAATTTTCCACGTCTGGTCAGTCCCATCCGCTCCCGGTCTGACGACCGACAAAGGGCTTTACCCAAAACCATTGCTACATTAGGGTATCAAACTATCATTCGGGGAAATCTGTACAACCTGAATTCATTTCAGGCAACGTTTGGGTATTCATGGCGGCAAAACCAACAGGTCGAGCATACGTTTCAGCCGTTCAACGTGACCTATGTTCGGCCATCTAACATTAGCCAGGCCTTTGCCGATTCGGCAGCCAACAACCCGTTCATTTTTGCTCAGTATATTAATATCCTCACATCCGAACAGCTATTGCTTAGTTCATTGTACACATTCAGCTATAACTCCCCAATCCAAGAAAACCGCCCAACAACGTTTCGGCTTACAACAAATGTAGAAGCATCGGGTAATCTGGCCAGTCTGCTGATTCGGAACCGAAATGACGTGGGCGACAAAACAATTTTTGGCGTACCATTTGCGCAATATGTACGTTTTGATGCTGACGGGCGGCTCTACCGTCGGCTAAGTCCGGGCGTAACGTTGGCTAATCGGTTGTTCATGGGCGTGGGATTACCATATGGAAATTCTATTGACAAGACCATGCCATTGATTCGTCAGTACTTTGTTGGTGGTAGCAACAGTATTCGGGGCTTCCGGCCTCGCGCTATCGGCCCTGGCTTAGTAACCCGTGATACGCTCCAAAACCGGTTCATAACACAGGATGGTGGGGGCGATATCCGGCTCGAGGCAAACACGGAACTCCGGGCTAAATTCGGAGAATATCTTGAGGGTGCTTTGTTTGTAGATGCCGGTAACATCTGGACGTATTATGGCACAACGCTGGCTGGAGAAGCGGGGCAATTCACGAAAGACTTTTATAAACAGATTGCCGTCAGTGCTGGTGTGGGGGTTCGTATTGATCTCTCTTATTTCCTGATACGACTCGATCTGGCTATGCCTTTGCGCAAGCCTTATGAAGTGAAGGGCAGCAACTGGCTATTTAATCAGATTGACTTGGGCAGTTCGGCCTGGAGAAAACAAAATCTAATAATCAACTTTGGTATTGGGTACCCGTTTTAAAACCCGTAGTCGCGCTCTACTTTGCAGATGCGGGTCTTGTACGTTTCGTACCAATGCGTACGGCCTTGCTCCTGCGCCAGTTGATGTTCAGCGTGGCGTTTCCAGTTCTGGACAGCGTCCAGACTACCGTAAACTGGATTATACCCCGGCACCTGATAAAACAAGGGCTTCGTTTACGATACCGGCAATGCGGTCTACGTCGGCTTCGGGCAGACCAGGATACAGCGGTAAACACAGCACCCGCCGGGCAACGCTTTCCGAAACCGGACACGGCTGGTAACTTTTCAGGAACGGCAGCGTATTGAGCGACGGGTAAAAATACCGGCGCGCTACGATCTCCTGCGCCTGCAACGCATCAAAGACCAGCAACAACGTCTCCTCCGACTCAAATACAACCGGATAATAGGCATAGTTGTAATCCATGCCCGGCAACAGGGTGGGGCGGGTCATTCCAGAAAAGTCGAGCCGGACCGTGTACCGCTCGAAGATAGCTTTGCGGGCGGCAATCAACTCCGGCACTATGGGTAGTACGCACAGGCCCATAGCCGCGTGGAGTTCGGAGTTTTTGGCGTTGATGCCAATGCTGCGGTAGTCGTCATTGCGATGACCGAAGGAGCGGTAGAAATGCAGTCTTTCGGCCATCTCATCGTTATCGGTTACGATGCAACCGCCCTCCACCGTGTGAAATACTTTGGTCGCGTGGAAACTGCACGTGCTCAAATCGCCGTAACTCAGAATAGAGCGACCGTTATAACTCGCCCCGAACGTATGAGCCGCGTCGTAGATGACTTTCAGCCCGTATTTATCGGCAATGGCCTGAATCTGATCGATCCGGCAGGCATTGCCATACACGTGTGTGGCCATGATAGCCTGCGTGTTGGGCGTAATGAGCGGCTCGATGGCATCAGGATCGATATTGAAATCATCGGGACGAATGTCGGCGAAAACGGGCGTACAACCCTCCCAAAGCAACGCGTTGGTTGTGGCTACGTAGGAGAACGGCGTGGTAATAACCTCCTTCGTAATGTCCAGGGCTTTAAGGGCCATTTGCAGCACAACGGTGCCGTTTGTGCAGTATTTCAGGTGCCGAAGGCCCAGATAGGCCTTTAGCTGACCTTCCAGTTCCCGCACCAGCGGACCATCGTTGGTTAGGTACACGCGGTCCCAGATTCCTTTCAGGTAAGCCGTGTACTCGGCTAAATCGGGCAGATATGATTTGGTGACGTTGATCATTTCAGTTAACTGATAACGGGTTCCATCATTTCCATCTCGAACGGAAACTGCGGGCGTACGTAGCCGGGCCATTTGCCGTACCAGGCAATACCGGCGCGGTAATCTTCTACGTCAAAGGTAAGCCCGTCGTCCATTACAAACAGGGGCGTTACCGTATCTTTTACGATCATGACCGAAACCGTGTATGACCCATCATTCAGGAAATAGCCCGGAATGGTACACTCGCCCGCAATCAGCCCTTTGCCGTAGGGTTGCGACCGCGTTCCGACGTTGAAGATGCACTCGCCCGTCAGGGAGTTGAGGTGCATGCTCAGGTTCAGGTTGGCATGGTCCATCATGTTCCAGAACTCAAAGCGGAGTTTCATGGGCGTTCGGACGTCGATATGGGTCGTATCTTCGGGATAGTCGGGAATTAGTTCAACACGCCGGAACCGAACCAGATCATTGCCGGGAGCTTCTTGGGGCGTGTCCCACTGCCGCACCAGCTGCGTACGCGATACTTTGCTGAGGTACGACGCAATCACTTCATTGGTTTCGCCCTGCTCAATGAGCATCCCCTTCTCAAAATACAGTGTTTTATTGCACAGGGCCTGTACGGCGGTCAGGTTGTGGCTTACGAAGATGATGGTACGTCCGCTGGCCGAGTTGTCGCGCATTTTGCCGATACTCTTCTTCTGAAATTCAGCATCGCCCACGGCCAGCACTTCATCGACAATCATGATTTCGGGGTCGAGGTGGGCCGAAATAGCAAACCCCAGCCGCACGTACATGCCTGACGAATAACGTTTCACGGGCGTGTCCAGAAACTTCTCCACCCCGGCAAAAGCCACGATCTCGTCGAACTGCCGTTTTATTTCGCTGCGGGTCATACCCAGCAGCGCGCCGTTAAGGAAAATGTTCTCCCGGCCCGTTAGTTCGGGGTGAAAACCCGTACCTACTTCGAGCAGGCTGGCCACGCGGCCTTTTATTTTGACAGTACCCGTAGTGGGTTCGATGATCTTGCTCAGAATCTTGAGCATGGTCGATTTCCCCGCCCCATTATGACCTACAATCCCGACCCGGTCGCCCTGCTCGATTGAGAAGTTGACATCGCGCAGGGCCCAAAATTCTTCGTGGGTCAGCTCTTGCTGCTGTTTCCTTCCGCCAAAAATAGACTGGATATTGTTCGTCAGGACATCGCGCAGGGTTGTGCCACCCTTGCCTTTTTTATGGTCAATGATGTATTGCTTACTTATATTTTCAACGGTAATGACAGACATAGTGACTCGTTAAATATCATCCACAAACGTACTCTCTCGTTTGCGGAAAAAATACAGGGACAAAACTAAGCAAACGCTGATGATCACCACGGATGCTACCAGACTTTGTGGATTGAAAAAAGACTGCTCGCCCAGCAGCGACCACCGGAACCCATCGATGATACCCACCATCGGATTGAGGATATAGATAGGATACCACCACTCATTGGCTACGGTACGGCTGGTATAGGCAATGGGGCAGGCGTAAAAGCCGATCTGCATCAAAAATGGAATCAACTGCCCCACATCGCGAAAGCGCACGTTGATGGTGGCGAAGAAAAGCCCGAATGCAAAGGCCGCCAGAATAGCCATCAGAATGAAAAAGGGCAATAACAGCAGATGCCAGTCGGGAAGAAACTGATAATAAATAGCCAACAGAATAAACAATCCCAGCGAGACGAGGAAGTCAACAAAACTCACGGCTACGGCACTGATGGGCATAATGAGCCGGGGGAAATATACTTTCGTGACGAGGTTGGCGTTCATGGTTACGCTGCTACTGATCTGAGTGAAAGCAGTTGAAAAAAACGTCCAGATGGTAATACCTCCTAGGATCATGAGGGGATAAGGTACACCCGGATCGCCCGGTAATTTGGCAATCTTTTGAAATACCAGGACCATCACCAGCATGGTACTCAGTGGTCTGATCAGCCCCCAGGCCGTACCGAGCGCGGTTTGCTTGTACCGTACCGACACGTCGCGCATGGCTAGAATCCACATCAGTTCACGGTTGCGCCACAGGTCGCGCCAGTAATGACGCTCCGAGCGTCCCGGCTGTATGATTGTTTCGTACGTTTTCAAAACAGAAGAAAGTTGTAGATGGTCCGCCACTGCGGTTGGAGAGTTATAAAGTCATTTGAGCGTCAGCATTTACGGCGATGACCAACTCTGTAACTATATAACTTTAGAACTACGAAGGTTACTCTTCCCGCATGATACTGCGGTAGGTTTCGCGCAGGAAAATAATGATGATACCCAGCACAACGCCCAGTGCAATACCCAGGCGCAAACCTACCGGCGTAATACCGGTACGAGTCAGCGGAAACGCAACGGGTTCGATGACGGTAAACAGTGGGGCCTCCCGAATCAGCGACAGCCGGATGGCATCCAGTTGTTGCAGCGTCTGGTAATACAGTGTGGAGAGGAACGTTGAGTTGCGGGTCAGCTTGGTTTCGGTGATCCGGCCCTGCGCCACGACCATCTGCTGATTTTGATCCATATACCGCGCCAGTTTATTCTCCGTACCCGTCATTACGCTGAGCAATGAGTCGGCCCGCTTATTGGTCAGGTTAAACATCTCACGGGTTTTCTTGGTCTCTTTCTGCCGGTAGTCTTCCTCGATTGTTTTGAGATGGGTGGTCAGAAAATGGGCCGTTAGCTGTTCATCTTCCATGCCACAGTAAATCTGCATGAACGACGATTTACGCTCCGGTTGCGAAACACTTATCTCAGTGCCGATGCGAGCGTAGATCTGTGACATAACCAACTGCTCCATCTTGGTATATTCGCTGGGCTTTTTAGCCCGTGTAAAACGAAAAGACCGAAGCGAATCACTGTCTTCCCATTCCTTGTCGCGAATGCCGCTGTTCTCGATGTAATAGTTGGCCAGCAAAACCGGTTTGCCATAAATCGTGTCGGTGTGCATCAGCGTTTTCTCGACAACGGGTCTCGATTGGGCATAGACCAGAAAGTTGTCGCCCGAAAAAATGTTGGCGTCTGAAGCTCCGCCCCCCATACCGAACGCACTGGCCAGTGCACCCAGGTCGCCCCCGAAGCCACCTCCTGACGAGCCACCGCCGAGGTTGAAGAGGATCGAAGAGGTATAGAGCGGTTTGTCTTCGTTGAAATAATCGTAGGCATAGCCAATTATCCCGCAAATGATGACTGAGAGTACCAGAACTTTCCAGTTGCGTTTGGCTACGTCCTTGATCTTAAACAGTTGCAGTACTACCGACTTGGGCGAGAACTGATCGGGCGGCAACGGGCGGCCCGTGTAGGTGTCCTGTTGTTGAGGAGATGGTATGTTCGTCTGATCCATAAAGCAGAAAGGAATGAGCAGTTAAGGCGTTCTGTTACGAAGTTGACTGAGCGCCAGCACCGTAACAATCAGTGTAATCAGTGATGAAGCAATACCCGTAGCTGATCCTAATACCTGCTGCGGAGTAAGCTTGGATGCCGTTCGTTTCGGTACAACAACTTCCGAACCCGGAGCTACCCGTGGATAGACGTTGAATAACATGAACTTACGCGTCCGGTCAACTGAGCCGTTGGCATATACCACGAAGGCTTTTCTGCGCTGAGATTTGGTTGTGAACCCGCCTACCTGACTAATGTAGTCCTGAAATGTTTGCCCGGACCTGAATTTTACTGTATTGGGCAGCATGACCTCACCCTGTATTCGTACCGTCTCCAGCCGCTTGGGAATGCGCAGAATGTCGCCCTCCTGCACCAGCATGTCCTCTGCCGAGTTCGGATTGTCCAGAATCTTTTTCAGGTTAATGTTGATCGACTCCGGCTGGTCAGTGGCAATCTCTTCCGTTTCAACAACCGCCTTACCGGTGCTCACGTTTTCGGCCACATCGTCAATAGATTGCTTGCGTCGGGCTAATTCATCTTCGCTCAGCGTCACCCGCCGAATCAACGTGGCTCCCTCTACATACGCCTGGGGCGACAAACCGCCCGCCAGCCCAATCAGGTCCGATACTTTCTGGTCCTTACTCCGAATGGCATACAAACCCGGCAAAATTACCTCGCCCTCAACGGCGGCATACGTCTGAACCAAATAGTTGGGCGAGCGCCGAACAATGATCTGATCGTAGGGCTGAAGCATAAAATTGTTTTGATCGGCATTGGTCGATAAATCGCGGTTGACGCTGAACCGCTGAATTTCGGCTACCTGCGCCGACGCTGAACGCGGATCGACGTCTTTCTTCCGCCGGACCACCTCAACCAGCGAAATAGCCGCCGACTCGCGTAGTCCACCGGCTTTCAACAGGGCATCGCCCAGAGTCATGTTCGCCATAAACGGCATAAACGGCGATGGATTGTTGACCTCGCCCAGCACCGAAATCTGAGCCGCTTCGGCCAGGTCGAACGCCGATGGGATGATGACCTGATCTTCGCGTTGCAATGCCACGTCGGGATCGGTGCCAGCCAGAATGTTGGCCAGGTTCAGCGTAATATTTTCGATGGCGAGGTCTTCACGTGTTCGGATAATATTGACCCGGCCCCGGAAGGCGTCACCCTTCAGGCCTTCGGCAGATTTGATGAGTTGTTTGAGCGTGGGGTTCTGATCGAGCGAGTACTGACCGGGGCGGTACACAGCTCCTTCAACCGTAACCTGATTCTCGAACCGGTCCAGTAACTGCTCCACGGAAGCTACGTCGCCATCCTGTATCTCGAAGGTTTTGAACTCAGCAGCCGTTACGTCAACAACTTTCCGTTCTCGGTCGGTCAGGCGAAGGACCTTAATGCGGCCTTTGTAAGCACTGGCTGCAAACCCACCGGCGTAAAACAGCAGCCGATCGAGGGTTTCGCTGGGCAGCATTTCAAAAATCTTGTTACGCTTTACGGGACCGGTAATTTCGGTGCGCTCAATGTAGGTTGTGAACCGGATGTTGTCATTATCCTGCAACCGGAGGTCGTTGGTCTGGATACCCGTCAGCAGGTAATCATACAGGTCGAGATTCGCTATTACCCGGTTGTTGCGGATAAGCTGTACCTTCCGAAAAGACCCCAGTTCGTTTGGCCCGCCCGCCTGAAAAATAGCGTTCATAATGGTCGAGAGCGACGAGAGCGTGTAGGTGCCTGGCTGCACGGCCTCGCCCGTTACCGTAACCCGAATGCTGCGGATGGCTCCGCCAAGCGATACTTCCAGAAAGGT
>JBBRUB010000085.1:0-9365 GCA_038248175.1 Cytophagales bacterium
AAACAGGTCAGCGGCCCACAGCTTATCATCCTGGAGAATGTAGAGCATCTCTGTTATTTTATTGTACTGGTAGGTAAATCCATCGATTAGTGCCGATCTGCCATCGGAGGTAACCTGCACGAAACCATGTCCGCAATTGGCCGGTATTTTCACCTCAATTTTAGTGGCCGACAGCGTTGCAACGGGAGCCGTTTTCCCATTGATCGTTACGTTGACTTTGGCAAAATCAGTACTGAAATTCTTACCCTGAATGGTCAGGACGGTGTTTTCCCTGCCCGACGTTGGACTAAACGAGCTAATAGCAGGATCGGTGTTAACAGGTATTGGCGTTACTGGGGTAATAGCTGGTTTTTTTTTGCAACCGCTTAGGGTTACAAACAGGCAGAGCAAAAGCATAAGCCCGGTCAGGGCGGGGGTAGTATGGCGTTTCATGGTGTGTACAGTTTTTTTATTTAAAGTAATCGTTGGTGATGACTATGAGTGAAGTTTTCATAAGGACACGGATAGTGGCGGAAAGCAGCCCGGGTCGCCTTCGACTTATTTAGCTCAAAGGTCAGCGTGCCACAAACGGGGCGGTATCCCATATTCGGGTGATACGGCAGCGCGAATTACAAGGCTTGGGGGTGTATCTGCTCCAATCGTACTTAGTTATGCTGGCTGACATAAACACTCCGCTTGCCAACGACGATCAAACTACCCTACTACGGGCAAATCCCGTCGTTGTAGCAGGTTCTGTTTGTCGAGTGGGACCCGTCTAACGTGATCTTCTCTGGGCGACAGGCCCCCAACCGCTAGACCGACACCACCCTGCGTAATCTGGATGATACCTCCACCCTTGCCTGCAACCCGTTTCATTACGAACGATGTATCAAGGCGTGTTTGAAGGGGAGTGATATTTCGGGACAGGTATCGTCAATAATGGTAGTTTCCAGCCAAAATATTTGCATCTGACAAACTCCCGTTCCCATGTCTTAAGTAAAAGCTGATTCGGTTGATAAGCGTTTGCCGGTCATCTGTTCCATAATGATCGCTTCCGGCTAACCTTGTTAATACATTGCCTACACTACCTAAACTGGCAATGTCTGCTAAAGCTTTATCTCCTCCCTGATTATAGGTGTGGTTCGTACCGACGCGGATGGTAAACGGGTCAGATAAAGATGAAAATACCTGATCTATGTAGCCCTGAACAAACCAGTTGATCTGTACGTCACGTATTGCTCTGGCAGTAGTTTCTGTAGGCATTTCGGCCACGCCTACCAATACTTCAATAGCTAATTGAACCAGCAAGCCGGCAGGCAGACCAGATGACACGGCTCCAGCAGCTGCCGTTGCAGTTGATCCGGCAACCCGACTGCCAACTGCCTGCGCAATTGATAGCAAGGCCGCGCTAGTAAATCCAAACTGTAGTGATAAACTCAGTTGAGCGTCGAATCGGCCATCGATCTGCCGTGCCCGGCCATCGGCACTGGTTCTTCCGAATGAATATCCTTCGTAGTTGTCTGCCGATTGAGAGGTAGCTATGAAAAATTCATTTTGCAATGATTCCACCAATTGATTTCCGTTTATGTTAACTGTTACTGAACCAAGATAACCGTCCCTCAGCAACGCAGCATCGGCCGTGCTACCAGTTACAGTGATGACACCCCGACAGATTGAACCGCTAGCCTGAAGACTAAAAATATTGGTCAGTTCACCCCATAAACTCTGCGACGTACGCCCTGCCCTACTGGACATAATTCCGTTTTGAATCAGTTGAAAAATGCGCGTATCAACAGCCTGAAAAGACAAATTACAAGCATCCCAGATTTTATATTTGAATGAATCGGCCCGTAGGAAACTCCCCGCCGGTGTACCGGGAACAGGCCGGGTTTGAACGTTGCCACCTATTTCTGTCTCTATTCGACCAGTAGCCGGTGGGGGTGGTTCGAACGTGAAACTTACCTCGCCTGCTATTTTAAGTCTTCCACGAAGAAACCGCCACTCAAACCCTTTGAATTCAACATCAACTGGAAGACTCAGTTTTCTGGGCATGATTGTCTGGCTTAGTGTGATTTAGGCAGCTGTATATTTCAAAGAGTGCAGGACTATTGTGTTGCTGCCGTTCAGTGCAAACCCGTTGAACGGCAGCAACACAATAGCAATTAGTCAGCCAAGTGGTAGTAAGCTTTCACTTTTCAGAATCACTATGCCCTACCGGAGTTACGGTCTCCGGGTTGGCCGCTATACGAAACGTGGTCCGGCTGCTGGCCAGGCCGTTCCCATCTTTGACAATTCGCATTTTACCAACATCGATCAGCCGGTTATTGGGGTCGTTTTTCTCTTTGAGGAGTACCGTCGAGTAAAAATCTTTGATGCCTGCGGATGTAATTTCGCCGGAAAACACCCGGATTTGCTTGGCCGTAGCGGTTCCATCTCTCAAGTCTGTTTCAGCAAACAGGCTGAATTTATTACCTGAACCGGAAACGAAACCTCCAATGCCGGTACTGACTGCGCTCCCGTTTTTGATGTCTATGTTTACCGAACCGTCGGCGGCATTCTGGGCGGAAAACCTCACGATGAAGTCTGAGTACGTTCGCCCCACTTTATCGAAATCACCTTCGTAGGTGGCCGCCAGTGTGTGGGGGCTGGAGGCAAAGATTCCTTCGATGTTGGGGGGCGTTGTACCTTCATTGATGGGCATTCCCTGTGCCTTCATGGTACTGAGCAAATCGGCAGGTACGATTTGCTGAATTTTGGCCGACAGGCCCGGTTCCGGGTCGTTCTTCTTACAGCCGTTCAGGAATACTACGCTGCTCAACAAAATAGCAGTCAGGGCGGAGATGCGGATTGTTTTCATTGTGTTTTGGTTTTGTGTGCTTAAAAAGTGAGTTTGGTTTTACATTGAATGTGGTGAAAGGGATCTAAACAGCTTCATTGCTTCTTCGATCCAGACAGGCTTCGTAAAAGAGGGAGACATTATCCGGGTGGGGATCAATCATTCATAAATAAATTGCCCAACACAGCCCTTTAGGTTGGGCGTGAGTAGTTGTTGTGTTTCCTTGGTTGTAAGTGTTAAAGAAGGTGGATACCGGATGGAAACGGGGTAAAAACTAAGGCGTGAATTCAAACAGTTTGAAGGGGTAAGTCAGGCCGTCCTGATCACCAATCGCATACAACTTCCCCGCATTCGGGTAGAGGTAAAGTCCGAAGCCGAGACTACCCAGGCGAGGCACTAAGTCTCTGCGCGGGGTCCAGGTATCGGCAGGGCCGTCATACTCCCATAGCTGGCTGTAAATGAGGTTTGTCTGCATCACATACAGCTTGTTGTTGAGCGTTTGCCGGGTTGCGTATTTGCGGTCGAACTTCCCCTCCCCTCGTGGGGCATTCTTCAGTTGTTGCCAGGCGTTGGCAGCGGGGTCGTAGGCAAACACTTTCTGCGAGTAACCGTCCTGGCTTCCTTTATCGATACCCGCTATCAGATACAGTTTACCGCTGATTTCGCCCCCCGTATTACTCGAGGTTTCGGCCAGATAGTCAGCTTTTTTTGTCCACTGGTTGGTGGCCGGGTTGTACTCCCACCAGTCTTTATAGTACTCCTCGTTAGGCTTACTGGGGTTAACTCCAATGCCATAGTACAGTTTGCTGCCAATAGCGGTTACGAATCCACGGCTACGGACGGGGCCGGGGAAATCGGCGCGTCGTTGCCAGATATTGCCAGCTACGTCAAACTCCCAGGTTTCTACCGGCGAACTGGCGTCTTTCTGTCCATTTACAACATACACTTTCTGACCCAGAGCCGCACGCTGTATTCTGGAATTAGCACCCGGGAAATTAGCTTTGCGGGTAGTAGCCGCCGTTAACTGATTTACCTCCAGGGTGTTTGTTCCCGTTACCCGGTAATGTTTATCGCCAATGGTAACAAACTGGTCATAGCTGGCCTGATTATATGGCCCGATCTCTTTCCAGGAGCCGGTCTGTACAGGCGAGGGCGGGGTTTGTACCGTTTGTACCGCAGAGTAGGCAATTTTGTCTTCGCTCGTCTGTTTGTAGCTGACAAACGCCCGGAGATAAAACGGCTGACCCGCCTTTAATTCCCGAATTACGTAGGAATAGGGCATCCCGTATGAGGCCAGGACAAAGGTAGAGGGTAGCGTAGCGGGGATTTTCCAGGCGGTTACGCCTGCCCCGTCAAGTACGGGTGTGGCATTCGTAACTGAATATACAAATCCATATTGGCTGATTAGGGTCGGATCGGGTCCTAAGGCTGTCAGGTTCCCATTGGCTCTAAAACCATACGAAGTCAGGTTATCGGCGGCTTCCATGGCCACTACCGGGATGGCCGATGCCGCCATTTTCAGTTGTGCAGAGCCGCCATAACTGGTGCCTTTATCATTGGTGGCGAAGGCCCGGACGTAGTAGGTGGCGTTGGGGTCTAAGCCCGTCAGTTTGTTAGTAATGGTGAGCGGAAACGGCCCGGTGGTGGCGCCGAGTTCCAGCTTGCTGTCGGTGAGCGTGGGGGTCTGGTTGGTTTTGCTATACACAAACCCGTGTTGGGTGATGGCTGCGCCCCCGTTGCCATCCAGCACCGCCGAAACTGTAGCGGAGGTGGTTGTGATGCCCGACACGGTTGGGGCAGCAGCGGTATTTACGGTGGGTGCGGTGGTTGTGACGGTCGTTACCGACGTGGGCGGGCTGGTACTGCTGGTGGGCGGGGTCGTGGTGGTGGGCTTCACCGGGTCGGGCGATGACTTTTTGCAGTTTTGCAGCCCAACCGTCAGCGCAACGGTCAGGCACAGCAACAGGAGAGAGAAGAAACGGTTCATGGTGTGGATAGCCGCAGAAGGCCGGTTTGGTTTGTACAATGCAAAGGTCAAGGGTAATAGCAGGCCAGAAAATCCCATAAAAGGGGGATGCGCCCGGCGTGGATGCGCCCCGACACTCACTTAATCAACTACCGTTCAATAAGTTACACATTAACTTGGCGAAGTGTGTTGCTATCTTTTCGCAGTAGATCGACAAATGATTACCGCACCATCGCTCCTGCTCTATGCCACTTACCAAACTCGTCTTCGGCTGGCTGTATCTGATACTCTTCTTTTCGCAGCGTACAAACGCGCAGACTCAAACGTATTCGTACCCCTTTGCCAATGGCCGGGCCGACCTGCCTACGCTGACCGCAGCCCGGTATGAGCCTGTTTCGGCAGACTATCTTATACGAAATCCAGCCGCCGAACCCGCCGAGGTTATTATTTTTCAGGAGATTGACGAGATGGAAGTGTACCGGGTTGACGTCGGTCAGCGCACGCTATTGGGAAAGGCTGGCTGGCTCTATCCGGCCTATAGCCTACAGTTTGACCAATACCCCGAGTTTGGCGAACACCACCGAACCGGCTTTCTCTTTACCGTACCCGCCCGCCAGACCATACATATACAGCTTGTTTTCAGCCACAGGACCTCGTCGTCAACCGGCCCGTTTAGGCCCGCGTTGTTCAGCCGGAGCGGATATGGGAAATTTCTGGACCGTCGGCTGGCCGAGCATAATCAGAAGCACGTGATTGGGCTGCTTTTTATCGGCTGTGTGTTCATTATGTTTTTGTACATGGCCATGCAGTACGTTATTCTACGCGACCGGGTGCTGTTTTTATACGCGCTGTACGTGTTGTTGATTATTCTGCGCAGTCTGGCCAGCGGCAGCTATTTACAGGCAATGGATGGCTGGCCGCTGTTGCGGTCGGCGGGGTTTGTCAGTTGCTTCTCGCTCACGTTTTTATACTGGTCGCTGGCGGCTTATGTGCTGTTCATGCGCGAGTATATGCAGTTAAAAACCCGCTCCCGCGCCTACAACCGACTATTTTTGGGACTGATCGGCATTTTCACGGTCTATGGCCTGGTCGATATCTTTGTTACGGTTGACAAATACGCTGTACCGGCCTGGCAACTAATACACCGCCTGGCCGACGTAAGCGTGCTTCTCTTTGGTGTCTTTACGCTGCATACGCTCTGGCGTTTTTATGATTCCGTCACGAAGTACCTCTTCTGGGGAGTTGTCTTTTTTATGCTGAGTGGGGTTGCCTCGGTCATAAACCGGATAGCCTGGCTTGATTCATCGCTGGTCTATGACCGGGAGGTTGCCATTTTCGTGGTAGGTTACCTGCTCGAAATCCTGACCTTCGCGCTGGGAATTGCCCAGCGGCACGAGCTGGTCAGACGAGAAAAAATTCGGTACCAGGCGCAGCTTATCGAGCAACTCCAGGAAAACGAGCGCAACCAAATCCAACTCAATACCCTGCGTGACGAAATAGCCCGTGATCTGCACGATGAGATGGGATCGCAGCTCAGCAGTATCAGTATTTTGAGTCAGACCACCCTGCGCCACGTTACCGACGAACGCGCCCGGCAGCGACTCTATACTATCGGGCAGACCGCCCGCCAGGTCATAGACTCCATGCGCGAGGTGGTCTGGAGCCTGAACTCCGGCAGCGACTCGCTCCAGAACGTAGCCCTGCGCATCCGCGAAACCGCCCACCTACTGTTCGACGATACCAATACCCAGTTGGTTGTCAGTATGCCCGACACGATCCAGACCCTGAACTTGACCGCCCGCCAACGGCGCGATTTGTTTCTGATTGCCAAAGAAAGCCTGACCAACATTGTTCGCCACGCCAATGCAAACCGGGTATGGCTGGCCCTGCGCCAAACGCCCGACGGCCTGGTGCTGAGCATTGCCGACAACGGCGTTGGTTTCGACACCAGTCAGTCGCACAGTGGCCTGGGCATGGTCAGTCTGCGGCAGCGGGCTACGCAGTTTGGGGGGTTGCTCCGCATAGAAACCGAACCGGGCCGGGGTACGCTGATCCAGCTTACCTACCCTGACCCCACTCTGGCGAAACCCACCATTGACCAGCCTAAAAAGCAGACTGTTAAACAATTATGAGCTTTTCAGGGCCGGTATTTGGCAATGGCTTCGGTAACAGAATGCACGTGGAGTTTCTCGTAGATGCGCTTGATGTGGGTCCGCACCGTTTCGAGACCGATACCCAGTTCGGCGGCTACGAGTTTGTAACTCATGCCCTGCGCCAGATAATGCAGCACCTGACTTTCGCGGGCGGTTAGCTGGTCGAGGTCGGCGGTTTGGGCAGCCTGGGCCGGAAAGGTCTGGATAACCCGGCGGGCAATACTCGGCGACATCGGCGCGCCCCCGGCATACACCGATTTGATGGCATCGAGAATCTGGCCGGGGGGCGTTTGTTTGAGCAGATAACCCGACGCCCCCGCACACAACGCCCGAAACACCCGGTCGTCGTCGTCGAATACGGTTAACATTAGCACCTCTACTGATGGAAACTCGCGGTGCAGACTCGTTACGGCCTGAATGCCATCGCGACCGGGCAAGTCAATATCCATCAGAATCACGTCGGGCTGAAGCTGGTACGTCTGGTCATTGGCCCGCAGACAATCGCCGAAGGCCCCCACCAACTGGCACTCGTCGGCGTCGTCAATGAGCGAGCTGAGGGCGTCGCGCAGCAGAACATTGTCTTCGTAGATCAGCGTGCGGATAGGCATAGCCGGGTTTTTTGAGGGTGTGGCGAAGTGGACAAGCCGGTTGGCAAAGGTAACAACAACTGTACCTGGCCACTATCCCATAAACGGGGGATACAGGCAACCAATAAACCCAGCTGCCCCACTCAGACCGGAAACCGCAACGATACCGTTGTACCCGTATCCCGGTTCGAGTCGATTGTCAGTGTACCCCTTAACAGTGCAGCCCGGTTATTCATATTCCGCAGTCCGTTTCCCCCCGACAGGTTTTGCCGGGCCGGGTTTGCCACGTCGAAACCACAGCCATCGTCCTGCACCTGCATTACAACCGTGTTACCCTCCCGGTGCAACCCTACCCGCACCCGGCTGGCCTGGGCATAGCGGGCCACGTTGGTAACGGCTTCTTTATAAATCAGGAAAAAATCGCGCCGATACTCCGCCGACAACCGGAGTTGTTCCAGTCCACCGGCGATTGTTACCTGCCAGTCGATACCCGTATCGGCAAACAACGAGGCAGCCACGTCGGTCATGCGGGCTATGACCTTCGGCATCGAGTCGTGGTCAGGGTTGATGCTCCAGACAATATCGCCCATGCTGTCCATGACCTGTCGGGCGGTCTGGCCAATGCGGTCGAGGGTGGCCTGGGTTTTGGCGGGGTCTTTCGTGGCCGAACGGTGGGCAGTCTGGCTCAGGATACTGATAGAACTAAGGTAACTGCCCATATCGTCGTGCAGGTCACGGGCAATGCGGTCGCGGGTTTGCTGCAGGCGCAGAAACTGGCGAAGACGGTAGCGGTAGAGCAGGTATAAACCAGCACTTACAAACAGCAACCCGTATAAAAACATCAGCGGCAGAAACCACCAGCGCAGCCAAAGGGGTGACTCGACAACAAAATAAAGCCGGGTGTACTGGCTATCACGTTGCCGGGTATCACGTACTTCAAAATGGTATTCACCATTGGGCAGGTTGGGTAGCACGGCAAAGCTGTCTTGGGTAGTAATTGTTTTGGCAAACAATTGCCGGATGCGGTAGGTATAGGCAGCTTTCGGTAGGGGAGACCGAAAATAGACAATGGCATTGTTGTACCGGTAATCGGTCCGAATAAGGGAGTCGCCGGGCTTATACTGAAACGTTTTAGGCCTGACAAAAACCCGGTTTATAATTTTCACGTCTGTAATAACAACCGCCTGTGCAGGCAAATTTGTCGTTACAGCCGCAAAAAGCAACGAGCGGAGTAGTGCATACCAGTGTTTCATACCGATAGCAAAGAGTTGGAAATCTGCTGTTTTCGGGCAAAACCGGTGGCGAACGACACGTAGGCGGTGGCACTCATAAAAACGAGCAGCGTGTCGGAAAAATAATATAAATCCAGCGATGTCTCGGTAAAATAATTTTCAAGACAAGCTGTTCCAGCGGAGAAAAAACCCAGCAAAACGAAACCAGCGTTCATGTACAGGTCCGGTTTCTGGCGGAGGGATACCGCAGTCGGCAGGTTCATGAGTTGCAACAAACTCAGAAACCCATACGAAACCAGCAGCAGCCAAGCCAGCGTCAGGCTAAAGGTATTAATGTAGTTAAAGCCAACCCAAAACCAGACTTCGGCCAGCATCCCCCCCGCCACAATGACCGCCAACAACGCGGGCCAGCGTTTCCAGTTGATCTGGGGTTCGTACCAGGCAACGCCTACCCAAAGCACAGCCAGTGTTCGGAAATAAAAAATGAAATGGTTCCGAATCAGGCTGTACCGCAGGCAGGTAGCTATAATTTCCAAGGCCAGCATAATCACCAGAAACCAGACCACCGTCCGCTCCTGCACCGACAAATATGCCCAGTAGCGAACACCTAAC
>JBBRUB010000086.1:0-9361 GCA_038248175.1 Cytophagales bacterium
GATCTACTTAGTAATGCAGGTACCCGGCTCGCAGAGTAGCAGAAACAGCCCCAACCTATTGGGTAGTGACAGCAAATCGACAAGTATATCGTGGACGGGCGGAAAATCGTCATTGTAATTCAGATCAAGTTCAATGACAGGCGGCAGAATTTCGACCCGCTCAGTATGCAACCCACCCAGACCGCTCTGAATCAGATAGATGTGGGTCTGGTTATCTTCATGAACGTACTTATGTTCCAGAAATCCGTCGAGCAGCGTTTTGGCCGATGCTTCGTCGCGGTAATAGCCGTAGAGCCGAAAGAACCGTTCGCCCACAAACTCGGCCTTTAGCAACAGGCCCTCATCGTGTTCATAAACGCGCTCGATGATGTGCCATCCTTCATCACTGACACGGCTGGTGTGATTGATAAGTCTGAACCCCCGGACATCGAGCAACTCCCGTGCCGACGGCTTAAAATCTTCGTTGAAATGCAGGTAGTTAGGATAGCTGCCAAATGCCTGTACGAAATGCGGAGCCAGCGGAAACTCACGGTCAAGATCGCTTGGAATGTATAAGTTTTGAATCACCTGATTGTTGGGCATACGACTGTTGGCCGTCAAATAGCGAAACACGTCGGCCCGCGAAGGGTTTTCCTGAGGTCTCAACGGGGCGTTTGATTACGTTTCTATGCGACTAAGTTACCGTAAAATTAACGATTTGCCAATCAGAAACCGGCCTTTTCAGCGCGTAAATGTCAACGTACCCGGCGAAAACCGAATGCCAACTTCGTGAACGCCAGACTGGAAATACAGCGTAGCGTTGGGGTTTTCGGGCGTTTGCGAGTAAAACTGGTAGCTGAGCCGCAGGGTACTTGTAAGCTGGTACTGCGCCTGGGCATACAGGTAGTTGGTCTGGATCAAACCGGGGGTGTTGTAGCGGTAAGATAGTCCAAGCCCAATCTGCTCCTGTAACCACAGTTGCAGGTTCAGATCAACGCCTGCGGGCCGGGGGGCATCTCCAATCAGTTTCGATACCAGTATCGACGGAACCAGCACGGCGTTTTCGCCCACCGAGAACGGCACCCCCACCTGCACCATAACGGGCTGAATTCCCGGAAGCAGTACCACCGCCCCCGACTGCACCAAACCTGGCAGTTTCCCCGCCAGTTCAGGCATGGAAACACCCGCAAAAAACCGGTCTGATTTGTAATAAACCCCAACCCCCAGCGATAGTTGAGTCTGGTTGAGCGTCGATGAATTCTGGCTCTGAAATGGCAGTATATTCACGCCCCCCTGCACGCCCACCGACAGCCGGGCCAGGGCGGGTAGCGCGAACCGGTACGCCACACTACCATAAATACCCGTTGTGTTAAAAAAGCCCATCCGGTCATTCAGAGCCTGAAACCCCAGCCCTACCCGCCCGCTGGCCACCGTACCGTCGGCGGCAAAACTCTGCGTTACGGGCGCCCCCCGCACACCAACCCATTTACGCCGGAGCATACCGGTCAGCATAAACGACTCGCGGCTACCCGCCGTGGCGGGGTTGATAGCCAGCGGATTGGTTAGATACTGCGAATACAGCACTTCCTGCTGCGCCCAAAGCGGACAGGAGGAGAGGACAAGGAGAATAAAAAGGAGAATGCGCATGGTTGAGGGTTTGGGGCAAAGGTAAAAGGGTTTTCGGCCACAGAGATGCACAGAGATACACTGAGATTTTTAATTCCCCTTTGTGTATCTCTGTGCGTCTTGGTGCATCTCTGTGGCCGAAAACCTCTTAATCCAGTTTGATCACTTTGATCTCGGTTCGGCGGTTGCCCTGGTGTTGCTCTTCGGTGCAGTCAATGCCGTCTTTACAGGCGTTGATTGGGTTTGTTTCGCCGTAGCCTTTGGCAATCATACGCTTGCCGGCAATGCCCTTCGATTTCAGATACGCTACGGCCTGTTTGGCCCGATTGGCCGACAGTTTGTTGTTGTACGAACTTGTAGCTCGGCTGTCGGTGTGCGACCGCATTTCGATAATCATCTTTGGGTATTTGGTCATCAGCGTGGCCACTTTGTCGAGTTCTTCGGCTGCGTCGGGGCGGATGTCGGCCTTGTCGAGGTCGTAGTAGATATTATCCACCCTCATCACGTCGCCCTTGCGGAACATGGTCAGGTCAGGCGAGCCGGTACCGTCTTTGCCAATGCGCGTCCCCATCGTACCCATGTTATCTTTCTGGGCTTCGATGAGGTAATCGCAGTCGAGCGTGGTGGTGAATGAATAGACGCCGTTTTCATCGGTCGTTACTTCTACGCGGCTGCTGTCGCACCGATTCACGAGAATAATTTTAGCACCACCAATGGGTTTCTTATCCGTCTGACCCGTTACACGACCCGTTACCACGCGCCCACCAACCAAGCCTTGTCTGGGTTTGGTCAGCAGGATTTCCAGCCGACTCGGTGCATCGTCCGACATGTTTTTGGTCGAGAAGCCAATGCTGTTATCCAGATACCCTTCGTGGCTGGCTATGAATTTAATATCACTGTCGGCATCTACGCAGAGCCGAACAGCTCCTTCGTCGTCGGTAGGTACCTCTTTCTGACCACTGGCTTTTTCGTTGTCGATAGCCACCACCGTATTGATGAGCGGCTGCCGTGTTTCGGCGTCATACACGCCAAGCACCAACTCCCGGCAAGGATATAGGGACCCCTCGCGGGTAAAGCGGTAGAGATCATCGTCGGCCCCGCCGTTTTTGCGGTTGCTGCTGAAATAGCCGCCCCGCCGGTCGGCATCGGTCACGATGCCGAAGTCGTCTTTGGGCGAGTTGAGCGGCTCGCCGAGGTTACGGACTCCCTGCGCAGGTTTCGTACCCTCTTCAGAAAGCTGAGCGTAAAACAAATCCAGTTCGCCCAGGCCGGGGTGGCCATCGGACGAGAAGTAGAGGTTATTTTTTTCGTCGATGAACGGAAAGAGGTCATTGCCTTTCGAGTTTACGTCTTTGCCGAGGTTGAGGGGTTCGCCCCATTTGCCGTTGTTCCAGCGCGAAACGTAAATATCGGTACCGCCAAACCCGCCGGGCCGGTCAGATGCGAAGTACAGCAACTGATCGTCTTTGCTCAGGGCAGGGTGGCCGGTTGAGTATTCGTCGCTGTTGAAGGGCAGTTCTTCGGCTTCGCTCCAGTAGCCGTTAGTTTGTTTGGCGGTGTAAAGTTTGAGCTTGTTAACCCCGTCGGAGCTTTGGCGATATTGACCGTCATTATAGTTGTTGCGTGTAAAAATAACCCGCGAGCCGTCGTGACTGAACGTAGCGGGACCTTCGTGGTATTTGGTGTTGAGCGAGCGGCTGAACCGGTCCGACTCACTCACGGGCTGATCTTCGTAGCCGTTGGTCAGGTTGCGGAATACGCCCACCGTTTTAGAATCGTTAGCGGTTGGGGCCGTAAAGGCATCGCTGCCAAGGGGCCGCAGCACGGGCATAGCGGAAAAGCGCTGCCGTTTGGGTTTTGAGCCACCCAGTTTCGATGTGCTGCTGCCGCGCAGATTTTCCGGCTCCGGCACGTAGTACAAGTCCAGAAAAGGCGTACTGTTCCAGTTGAACACCCGCTTAATGCCGTTACCGCCGTGACCAGCCGACACAAACACCAGCCCGTTTTTATAGCGCATAGGGCTGAATTCCGGCTTCTTAGTGTTCATTTTCAAAAACTCGACCTTATAGCTGCCCGCGTTTTTGGTGAGCGAACTCACGTCCTTATACAACCGCGAGAACGACGGACCGCGTTTGTCGGCAGCCTGAAGCTTGCTGTATTTTTCGTACACTTCCTGCGATTCACGGTATTTGCCATTACTGGCCAAAGCCTGAGCATAGTACAGATAAACCGGCGTGTATTGCTCGGGCAGGTCGCTGGTGCCGATAAGGTCGCGATAGACACGCTCGGCGTTGGGCATGTCGCGCATTTGCCGGTAACTATAGCCCAGCCGGACTTTAGCCGTTTGGCGTTCAGCATCGGTGAGCGAGCCGGGCCGACGCAGGGCCTGCTCGTACAGGTCGGCGGCTTTGGCGTAGGCCAGTTGATTAAACTGACCGTCGGCCTGTTTGGTTAGCGACTGGGCCATTAACAATCCTGACCAGAGCCAGATAATGGCAAATGAGGTAAATTGGCGTATCATACACGAAACGATTGCGGAACAAACCGGTGTAAAGGAATATCAGATATACTCCGCTGCTGGAGTTCATCTGTTTTCTCTATGCAAATACTACGCCGAAAATTATAGTAGGTTGGTCACTCCTGACCAACCTACTTCAAAGCGGAAAATTGACGAAGTTTATGAATCAATCAACCTATTCAATCCAATGCGATTTCTTTCTCTGCTCATTTTTACGTCCCTCCTATCGTATGTCGTTCGGGCGCAGCCAATCCAAAAACCTAAGCTATTTGTTACGGCCCTTAACGATCAGGTATTGGTACGCACGACGTAAAATGTGTATCAAAACAACGCCATTCCGTCTAACGGACTGATTATCAAAACCACCGACGGTACAAAAGACGGTGAAGCAGGGCTACGAATCGCCCGATGGTATCCTTCCGAATGATACAACGTTTACCATCGGTCAGGAGTCAATCCGCTGTTATTCCCCCGGCGAAGGTCACACGAGCGACAACATTGTGGTATGGCTGCCAAATCAACGGATTCTGCACAGCGGCTGTTTCGTAAAAAGCGTAGCGGCTGACGGTATGGGCTACGTAGGCGACGCCAACCTGAGCGAGTGGCCCAACTCCATCCGCCGGGTCATGCACACGTTCGGCACGGCAAAAATCGTGATCCCCGGCCACGACGAGTGGAGCGACACAAAAGCCCTGCAACACACCCTGGACCTGCTGGAGAAACACGCGGCTGAGAAGCGGTAAATGGCAATGTAAAACCAGTTAGTTGTAACTTAGTCAAACAGCAAAACTCATCTCACCACACCACTAATGCAGGAATTTCAATGGGATGCCGGAAACATAAAGCATATTATTCAGGATTACCCGGACCGAGACAATTCAACAAACGAGGTTGAAAGTATTTTTACTGATACCTACGCCGAAATAAAAATGTCAAAATCCAGCCCTGACGGCGAAGATCGATTCCAAATCGTTGGCCTGTCAAACCGGTTTCGCGTTTGTTCCGTAGTTTTTACGGTAAGAAATGAGCAAATTCGACCTGTAAGTTGTTGGCCATCTAAAGCTAAAGTTCGACATGAATACGCAAAAAACGTCCAAGAGAAACAGCAGAAAAGCGGTAGCCGTGATCAGGAATGAGCATACGAAGGCCGAAATGAACGCTCTTGATGACGAATGGCTCAACGCCAGCCAGCCTATTATGACGCTGGCTGAAACACTGGCGTATGCCGCCGAACGCGACAAGAAGCGAATAACCAACACACTCTGATACGATTAGACCCCAAAACAGTACGGCCCAGCTTCCAAAAGAGGAAACCGGGCCGCGTTACGTCAAAAAGCGAAAGCGGTAAAGAGCGAAAGTTGCTGACGCGGGATTTACGTGCGTCAGCAACTTTCGCTCATTCACAATTCACTCATTGTTAAAAATACCTCGGCGTCAGGATGCGGTTCTTGCCGAAGCCGAGCTCGTAGCGCAGCATGATCTCGTGTGAGCTGGGAGCAACAGTCTGCAAGCCGTTCATGGTATGATCGTAGGCGTAGCCAAACCGGAACTGATCCGTTAGCTGTACTTCAAGCATACCCACGATGGCGTCGGTCGAGTAAGTGGTGAAGCTCGAGAATTGATTCCGGCGAACCGAGGCACCGATGGCGATGCGGTCGGCAAACCAGAAGTTGATGTTTCCGTCAAAACCCATCGGGGCACCTTCGGCGTACTTCACCAGCAGCGACGGCTTCATCTTGATTCCCGGCGTAATACCGACTACAAAACCTGCGGCCACGAAAGCGTGTCGGCGCAGTTCGGAGCGGTTGTTGGTCGTGGCGTATTCGCTTAGCTTGTTCTTAATCAGGCGCGGTACCGACAAACTCAGGTAAGACCGGTCGTTGCTCAGATAGATACCCGTACCGAAGTTGGGTAATATCTTGCTGATGTTCTGCGCAAAAGCCGGGTCTATCTGACCATCAGGACCAGTTCTTACGTTGGCCAGGTTCCAGTTGAAGCTCGACGCCCCACCCTGTAAACCTAACGCCAGCGTGGTTTTCTGGCCTACTTTGATGCGGAAGGCGTAGGACGCAAATCCTCCGGTTTCCTGCATTTCGCCAAACTTGTCGGTGTACAGTTGCAGCCCCACCCCAACACGCTCCCGGTTCAGGGGCATATCCATCGTAAAGGTGGCCGTTTGGGGGCCGTTGATCCCGGTGTACTGATTCCGGTAGAGTGCCGACGCGCTCAGCACGTCGCGGCTCCCGGCGTAGGCCGGGTTGAGGGCCATCATGTTGAACATGTACTGCGAGAACATCTTGTCCTGCTGCGCCCGGAGGGGGCTGCTGCCGATCCCCAGGATCAGCAGCAACATGACCGCCCATTTGTTTTTTACTATCTGGTTTACCATCGGTATTAGCGGTTAATCGTCATGTATCGTACAAACTGGCGTCCATCGCTCAGGTTAATCTTGTAGAAGTACGTGCCTACCGGCAGGCCATCTGCATCGCCACTGATCAGGATACCCGTGTTGGCTTTTCCATTCCAGTCGTTGCGGTAGTCTTCATTTTTGTAAACGAGGTTGCCCCAGCGGTTATACACTTCCAGACCAATGGTGTTGGCGCCCGTACCACGAATCACGAACAGGTCGTTAACACCATCGCCATTTGGCGAGAAGCCTTCCGGTATGAACAGGGCCGAACTCGTAGCGGGCAGGTTGAGTGCCGTTGCTTCGCGCTCGTTGGCGTCCGTTGGGTTGCCGTTGCCGTTCAGGTCGGGGTTCAGACCGCTCGTTGAGATGTCGCGAACCTTACCCGTGCTGGCCGTTGCTTCGGCGTAGGCCGAGTTCAGGTACGTTACCGTGCTGCCATCCGTCGCTACATTCACCACAATCAGGAGCGAATCAACCTGACCTGCGGCAAGCGTGCTGGTACTGTCGCCGAGAACAAGCAGCGGATTGGCTCCACCGTCGAAGTTCGGGTTCAGTTTCAGCGTGCTGCCTGTGGCAATCGACACCGGCGGGCTAACAATTTTGTAGCTGGCACCCGTCAGGCTGTTGAACACCTTCGAGAGCGTGTCGCTGACCGATACGTTCTTCAGCGTTTCGGTACCGTAGTTTTTAACCACTATCTGGTACGTCACGTTAAAGGTACCGTCGCTCAGGCGGACCGTATCCCGAACTGCCATCGCAATGCCAATTGCCGAAGCCGTATTGACATTGTTGAGCGAGATTGGTGTCGGTGCGCTGTTGTTGCGCGGATCGAGGTCGTTGTCCGGGTCGTCGTTGGTACCCGCCGTTGACTGATCTTCTACCACCGTTTTGTCCGGCATCTGAGCCGTGGCTTTAGCCGTGTTGTTGAAAGTCAGCACGTCGGCATTCCGAACGTCAACGCGAACCGTAAACATCAGGGTGCGGATCTCGCCCGGCTGCAGACTGCTCATCGAGTCAACCAGCATGTTCGTAATCAGACCCTGTCCTGTGTAGTTCGGGTTAGGCGTCAGGCCACCGTTTGCCGACACCGCAATGGCGTTGCTGACGATGAGTGCGCCGTTGCCGAAGGTCTCGGAGAGATTATCGACCACCTGCACCTTCGTCAGTGCCACCGTACCGCAGTTCTTCACCGCAATCGTGTAGGGGATGTCAAACACACCTGCCGACACTGCTATCGGCGTTCCTACCGACTTGGCTACCCCGATCAGGCCTTCTGGCAGATCGAAGCGTACCGGCGTCGATGTGGCACCCTCCTTTGCAGGGTCAAATCCGTTGTTTGAGATGTCGCTCACCGTCTGGCTCGTGCTGGTTACAGTGCCGGTTGCCGTTGCCGAGGAGAAGAAAGGCCCTTTGTTGCCGTCCACCATTACCCGTACTCCAATCAGGACCGTATCCATCTGACCGGCCATCAAGGTGCTGGCGGCATCAAGAACATTCGCTACGGTGCTGCCATCGTAGGTAGTGTTCAGCACCAGTGTGCTGCCCGCTCCTACTTTGGTTTTTGTTACCGTGTACGACACCGGCGCGGCAAAGGTGCTTGTGAGACTATTCATCAGAGTAACACCCGTCAGGTCCACGTCGCCGAGGTTCTCGATCGTGGCCCGGTAGCAGATTGTATAGCTACCATCGCCTTCATCCTTAACCGATGTCACGGCCAGGGCCAGACCGATACCCGGACCCTGCGGCTGCGTAGCCCCCAGCGTAAAGCTGGTCAGTTCCGAGTTGTTGGCCGGGTTGCCGTCATTGTCAGGGTCAGTGTCGCCACCGCTCGTTGACATGTCTTCTACCATCGTCACGCTGTTCATGGCCGAGGCCATAGCCACGTTGTTAAACGATTTCGTCGTGTCGCCAGCCGCCCGCTTCACCACTACGTCGAGGGTAAAGATCTGCGACCGGTTCGGGGCGATAAAGCTGGCCGAGTCGAGCATGTTGGTAGAACCTGCACCCGTGCCGGTAAAGGCAGCCGATGGTTTCAGGGTCGAGCCATTCGCCATACTCACCGTTGCACTCTGAATCGTATTGGGTACGAAGAAGTACGCCAGATCATCGACCACCTGCACCTTGCGGAGCGTATCGTCGCCGAAGTTGGTGGCTACGAAGCGGTACGATACCTTGATGAGCGAGTCACCCACGGCGGTAGGCGTACCCAGCACCGCTTTGGCCAGACCAATTCTGCTGACCAGCATAGCCGATGTGTTCGTTACCATTACACTGGCTTTGTTGTTGGCCAGGTTCGGGTCTTTCTGATCGGCGTAGGTAATCTCGGCCATGTTCGTTACGGCACCTTTGGCAATCATCCGTGCCTGAAACACGATTGACTCAGACTTGCCAGCCATCAGGCTGTCGATCCGCTTCGTGATTGTGCCGTTCGAGACTGTGAAGCCTGCAACGCTGCCCGGCACCAGGTCCAGACCGGCGGGCAATACGTCGCGAACGTCGATGTTCTTCGCTGTGTGCTTCCCGTTGTTCGTCACTGTAATGGTGTACGTTACGGGCGCGTTGTTCGCTACAACCGAGGTGCTGGCCAGTTTGCTGATGGCGAGGTCGTTGCTGATCGTATCGGCAGCGCAGTTGATGATTTTCACCATCACCTTAGCTGGCGCACTTACGCAACCGGCAGCACTGCGCTCAAACACGAAGTACGTTCCGGTACCTACCGAATCAGGACGGCTGATCTGCTTTGACCAGACCGGCGCACCAATGCGGTACTCGTAGGTGCTGCCTGCCGTGGTAGCCGAAAGGGCCGACGTCAGGTTAGCCACCGTAGC
>JBBRUB010000087.1:0-9254 GCA_038248175.1 Cytophagales bacterium
CTCGTTGACGAAACGATAATCTGATCAGGTACTTGTCCGATCAAATCAGGAATCAGTCTCTCGGCGGTTTCGTACCGAGCCGTACTGATGAGCCTGTTGCCCTCAAACCATCCTGCTTTTAGCCGGGTGTTACCCCAGTCAATGACTACGTTCATGTTGCTGTTACTGACCCATCTACCTGCCAAATGGTTGCAATGACCTCACCAAAACGAGGTTTGTCTGCCCATTCTAACGCCAGCAGAACAGGCAATTGATGCAGGTGTAGTTAGGATTTAAGCATTTTTAAGGAAAATACGCCCGGTGTGGTTCATCAGGAAACATTTTAGGCTCCGCAACGTTTTATTGGCAGAACCAGTTTGGTTTGTTACCTTTGTTAGCATAAGCCCGGTTGGCAGGTACCACCCGCGTCATCATGATCCGGCTTCTACCGCTACCCTGTTTCTCCAACGATTCTGCTACCAACCCATTTGGCTCCGTCAGAACGTTCTTATTTGGAAAAAGTACCTGTATTTCCTTACCGTTTGCCAACATTCATTGTCCGACTTATTGACCCCGCTGTGGTTTTCCGGTGTGCTGCACTCGTGACTATACCTGCCCGGCCCGACCCGTATCCTTTGCCAACTGGCATTTTCCTTTCCGTGATTCACTACCCACTATTTTAATCCTGACCGCCCGGCGGTTTTGTCGAGGTTTCCCCGATAACCTGAACTATATGTATAACAAAGAAGAATTGAGTGTGAAGCTGCTCTCTGAGCTTCAACCCATTGCCGAGCAGTTTGGCATTCGAGACATTGCCAAACTAACCAAAGAAAAATTGATTTATAGAATTATCGACGAGCAGTCGAAAGCTCCCGAACCCGACGAACCAGTCGCCGAACCCGTTCGGCGTGTTCGCAAACCCAAAGCCGTTGCTGAATTGACCGGCAACACAGTATCGGCTGATCGTGTTGAGCAACCAGCCGCCGAAGCCCGTCCCAAAGCAGAACCCCGGCCCCGCGCCCGCAGCCGCCGGGATGCCGACGTAGCTGACACCCCTGCTCCCGACAACTCCGACGTTCTGGCCAATACCGACGCTCCCACTACCCTATCAGCCGAGTCCAGCGTAGATTCATCCGGCGAATCATTACCCAACGAATCCACACCGGGACAGTTTCCCGAAGATGCACAGCCCGCTCAGCAATCTGAAGTCCAGTTGGAATCAAACGAGACGGAAACTCTCCGCGCCCGTACCGAACCCAGCCGCACCCGTACCGATAACCCACGAAACGACCGGAACGAAAATCCGCGCGATGCGCAACGTAACGACCAGCGCAGCACCGACGACCGTAACAACCGAAACCGCACCGATAACCCGCGCGATCAGAACCGCCAGCGCAACCAGCGTACCGATGGGCAGCAAACCGGCCCGCGTGGTGACGCCCCGCGCGACGCCAATGGCCGCAACCGCTTTGAACGCACCGACAACCCACGTAGTGACGCCCAGCGCGATGCCGGTCGGACTAATGGTCGGCGCGATCTGCGCGATTCGTCGGGCGGGCAGCGCACCCGGATTCAGCGCGTTGAACCCGACGAAACAGCCATAAACTACGGCGGTCAGGCCGATGAGGAATTTCTGACACCAACGGTTGTTTCGGACGAGAACGCAGGCAATATGGAAGGCGGTGCTGAAGACACGACCACGCCGGTTGAGGAAACGCAGCAGGCCGACCAGCCCACCAACGCGCCCGCCCCGCAGGCTTCGCGTGAGGCTCAGGAATACCAGAACCGCATCCGCAGACAGTACAACCAGCATATCCGCGAATTCGACGGGATTATCGACAACGAAGGTGTCCTCGAAATCATGTCGGACGGCGGCTACGGTTTCCTGCGCTCGGCTGATTACAACTACCTGGCCAGCCCCGATGATATTTACGTATCGCCTTCGCAAATCAAACTGTTTGGCCTGAAAACCGGCGATACCGTGCTCGGAGCCATTCGACCACCCAAAGAAGGCGAGAAGTATTTTGCACTGCTGCGCGTAACAACCGTAAACGGCAAAACAACGGAGGAAATCCGCGACCGGATTCCGTTTGAGTACCTGACCCCTCTCTTTCCCGAAGAACAACTTCACCTTAGCAACAAGCCCGAGAACTACTCAACCCGCGTGCTGGACCTGTTCGCGCCTATTGGCAAAGGCCAGCGCGGCATGATTGTGGCCCAGCCCAAAACGGGCAAAACGGTGTTGCTCAAAGAGATTGCCAACGCCATTACCCGCAACCACCCGGAGGTTTACCTGATTGTACTGCTCATTGACGAGCGGCCCGAAGAAGTGACCGACATGGCCCGCAGCGTGAACGCCGAAGTCATTTCCTCGACCTTCGACGAGCAGGCCGACCGGCACGTGAAGGTATCGAGCATGGTGCTGGAAAAAGCCAAACGTATGGTGGAGTGCGGTCACGACGTCGTGATTCTTCTCGATTCCATTACCCGTCTGGCGCGGGCCTACAACACGGTAGTGCCGTCGTCGGGCAAGATTTTGTCGGGTGGTGTGGATGCCAACGCACTGCACCGGCCCAAGCGGTTCTTTGGCGCGGCCCGGAACGTAGAGAACGGTGGTTCGCTGACTATCATCGCCACCGCCCTAATCGATACGGGTTCTAAAATGGACGAGGTGATCTTCGAGGAATTCAAAGGCACCGGCAACATGGAACTGCAACTGGACCGCAAACTGGCCAACAAACGCGTTTATCCCGCTATTGACGTAGTAGCATCGGGTACGCGCCGGGAAGATCTGCTGCTGGACAAAGAAACCCTGCAACGGGTCTGGATTCTGCGCAAGCACATGGCCGACATGAACCCCATGGAAAGCATGGACTTCCTGCTCGACCGCATGAAAGGCACCCGCAACAATGAGGAGTTCTTGATCTCAATGAACCGGTAATTCCGGTTCAACATTTTTGGTGGGCTTATATATCTATTGTCAGCTGCGTAAGCCCACCTATTTTTTTTTCGCGATATACCCACAATCGTTCCGTTAAAATTTAATTGTGGCACCCGCCATAATTATCCGAGACAAGAGTCGATAGCTGTTTGTGGAACTGATTCGGTCGGTAAGTGTCCATTGCTCAATAAACTGCCTGTCTGTGGCATTGCGTACCGTAACAAAAAAAACGAAGGGCGATGATTTCGGTGTGTATTGTCCGCTGGCATCCAGCACTACAAATGACTTACTATTTAATACAAGGTGATCCATTTTTGCGTTCAGGTCGAAACCTCGGTACCTATATCGCATCTGTACATAACTCTGAATCAACGTATTGACACCCGAAGATTTGGTTTGCTGCGTATTAGTTCTAAAGCGAGTTGCAGACAGCGTAGAACCCGCGTACACGTTAACCGGCCCACTGAAACCTGTTCCCAGACGTAGCGTTTGACTAATGGATGTCAGGAAGTTCTGGCGTAAGCCACTGTCGTTGATTATGTTGTAGATCGTTAACTGGTTGACTGAAGTCTCCAGACTTACGCGAGTAGAAAGGGCGGATAAAAAACGGCTTCCCTGCGCCTGTACCGATGTTATTTGGGTAGGTGGCCCAACAAAAGCCGTAGACGTACTACTCAGCTCGACTATCTGAACTGCCTGAAACAGATCAGAACTACGGCGGGTGTGGCTGGCACTAATTTCCAGCGTAGATAACTGTGCGTTATCGCTCCTCGTAAAGAATACAGACAGTACCTGTTCACGCTGATTGAGCAGTTGCCAGACTCCCCGATTGACCGACCTGTAATCGGTGATGACTGGCTGTGTAAGCAGGTCATTGGCTTGCGAAAATCGCCGGGTTAGTATATAGGATGTACGTAACTCCGTATTGATTCCAAAGCTATACCGGAAGAGCAGCCGCATATCAGGAAATATGAACGCCTGTTTTAGCCGGGTTGTGTCAGGATAGAGGTAATTGAACGAAGTACTGTTCATACCTGCATCTGCCGATACAGTTAAATTATTTACTGACTTAGAGGCTTTCAGCTTTACGAAAAACTTCTGCTGGTACAGGTTTAGCAACCCCCATACCGGGGGTTCTACAGGTATCAAACTGGCTCTGAGCTGCGCATGAGTAAATTCGGCACTGGCCACTACGGAGTAAGCAATAAATTTAGCGGAACGAAAATACTCGACATTATAGCTGTGAGTATTTTGCTGGGCGCGGGCATTTTGCACTAACGACGTAGTGTCGGTCAGGCTATTCAGAGCGGCCAGTTGCTGAACAGGTGCCTGCAAAGTCAGTTGTTGGGGCAGTCGGTTCCAGTTCTGAAACAGGGTAAGTTGAAGAGCTGATTTTGTGTTAAGCCGCGTCGTAACCAGGGCGCGTTGCTGCTGGTAACTGGCTCTGCTGGCAAGTACCTGATCAACAAATGCACGGGTCGATGTATTGGCTATTTGTGTAAAAATAGACAGTTGGTTATCCATTTGGCTATCGAAGCCCCCCAGTAAAAACTCATACGTCAGATTGGCACGCGGGCTTAGGGTAACATAAAGCTGATTCCGGAGCTGTATTGAACGCCGTTGGCGGCTAATCTGATCGGTCTGGTTCAAAACGAGTATACTATCGGAATTTGAGAGTATGTACCGGCTGGCATTGCGCAACGTCTGAGTTGCCCCGTCGGTATAGACAGACAGTTCAGTGAGGAGTTTGAATGACTCTTTGGACTTATAAACCGTTGCCAGACTGCCTGTTGTTTCGTTGTTGATATTGGCCAGATCAGGTCTGAACAAACCGGTATAAACGGGCATATCGGGCAGTAGCGGGCGGATAGCTACCTGCGCCGATAAGCCCGTTTTTTCGCTGGCATCGGCATTGTGCTGTTCGCCGATGTTGTTGTGAGTTCCCAGCAGGTAGGCCCTGAATGATTTCTGGTAGGAAAATACGTTGGCCATTCCCTTTCGATACTGGCCGGGGCCATACAGCGCATTGACATCGCCAAAAATCAGCTTCTTTCGGTCTGCGGGAATCGTGATGTTGAGAACCGTTTGCTGTGATGCAGTCAGCCCACCCAGCAGTTTGTTCTCAACAAATCGCTCAATAGCCTGTATATTCTCGATGAGTGACGGGCGCAGGTTACGGGAAATACGAGTGTAATTTTCGCCGGTGAGGTTTTCGCCGTCCAAGTAGATCGATGAAATTTCCTGGCCTTTGTACGAGATTTTCCCGTCTTCGCCGACACGAAAGCCGGGTATTTTTCGGAGAACGTCTTCCAGCGATGCCTGCGTACCATCGGCATACTGCCCGGCAACAAAGGTCGTCGTATCGTTAAACGCTGGCCTGTTCCGTACCGACCTGACAATGACCTCGTTCAGCGTGGTTTGTTCAGCAGTCAAAACCGCGTCAACATTCAGCCCGGACGTATCAACCCGGAATGGAACAGTTGCGGTTCGATAGCCAAGCATCCGCACCACCAGCCATAGCGTATCGACAGCACTACGGAAACTAACCTGATAGTGTCCACTGGTATCGGCGTGTGCGTAGGCAATACCGGCCTTTTGTCCGGGCAGGGTTAGATAGACCAGCGCACCGGCTACACCCCGGCCTGAACTATCGGTTATGGTACCCTGAAGCCCGAAAACCGACGGAGTAGTACGTTGAGCAAATCCGCAAAACGTAGCGAAAAAGAACGCCAGTGAAAGTACAAGGCAGCGCATAGTGGCTGCTCAATTATTTTTTTTAGCCGCTTCAATTCCGGCAAGCAGGTCGGCTTTTGCTTCGGCACAGGTCGGTTTGTTCGATGTCAGCATCATGCTGCCTTTCTCCTTGCCCATTTTCATACTGACAACGGTAGATACCGTACAGCTTCCGTCAGCTTCTTTCACCAGTTTAAACGTAGAAGGCTTGCTGGTGACGGTCATATTTTTTCTTGCGCAGCCAGCCAGCAAAGTGGTTAGCGCGAGCGTAAGAATGGTTGATAACAAAAGAGTGCGTGTCATTACAGTTCAGTTATTTTTTCGATGCCTTCGTCCAGAATGGGTTTTGCCGACATACCCGGCCCGCGCGAGGTCATAGACTTAGCCCACTTATCGGCAGATGCCCTGATCGCTCTTTCGTAGGCCATCCAATTACCCACCACTTTCCCTTTTTGGGGCGGTAAAACGGGGGTATTGATTTTGGCAGGCATATCGATAGATATCATTTCGCAGACGTATTTATTCTCTGAGTCCCGGGCTTCCAGAATCAGGCCGGGTAAGCCCTGCAACTTCCAGGGCCCTAACCCAACCGGAATTTCGGGCGTGAACCAAGCAGTCCAGTTTCGACCCCGAAACGTGCAGGTTGCCTGCTGAGCTTCGTACTTTCCTATCGTGCGGATCTGAGTGCCAATGACCCAAGCCAAAGCAGGTATCGGTTCTTCGATGATCAAGTAATCATTGGAGAAAAAATCGAATGTTCGACTTACAAGCTGTTGGCGGGATGTGTTCATGTAATAACTCATACCCTCTCTGTCAACTACGTCAATTGAGTACTCGGCAGAGTTGCCAGCTTCATCAACCAAAATGGGGTCGAGACTCGCTTTCTTACGGTCTTTACGCTGGAAATAGTACAGCGACTCTCCTGGTCTGAAGACCAGAACAGCCTGTTTGTCAACCCCAGACCCCCACTCCTGCCGATAGACCACGCTCCCTGAAGTTGATCCGGCAGACTGTGCGAAGACTGGCGCAGTCTTGGAAGAGGTGCAGAACAAAATAACGACCCAAAACAGGTATATAAGCTGTCCATGAAAGACAAAACATGTTGCATTCATTACTATTGATTTTTCGTACCGTAGCTTATTTATCGGGGATGACTGAAAGCAATTACGTTTTTAGCCATCCCCGAACCACTATCACCGACTACTCACTAACGCCTTGGCCATTCTCCAAGCTTCTGGGCAATTGTCAGCAGTTGCTGAAACGCTACCGCCGAGACCCATAAAGCCCACCTTGACCTTTACCGTACACGAAGCTTTCTCAACAACAACAGGCGAATTTTGCACCTTTGGCATAACAGTCGAGCCAGCAAGACTCATCGTCGTCGCTGACATAAGCCGGACGTTTGGGCTACATTGCCGGACACTGTCAAACAGTGTAGGCTGACTCATACATTCGCCTGTCAGCAGCGCAAACTGGGATTGCTGCTCAGAAACCCGCGTCAGAAAGCCGCTTTCGCTGTATTGACCTTTGGTACTTTGCAGACCGACACTATTAGCAGTAGCGGCCATAACGAGACCCGTTAGCCGGTCGCTGGTAAATATGCATACATTCATGGCAGACAGGATAAAGAGTACAGTTGGCAAACAGGGTGTAGCTTATTTCCATCTAAGATAAACCTATACCAATTAAAAAGTCAAGCCTGTATGGTTACTTAATAAATCCAGGGGGGGGGTGGAGTAACATACTGACAATCAATACATTAATAGGATTATGATACAATTAAAGTTTGATTAAATTTAGTCTATCCATTAAAGAATTAGGGAGAAACTGAAGGATTAACGCAGTATCTGACCAAAGAACGTATTGTTTTAGGCCATAAACAAACACTGGTAAGCCAAATAGAACAACACCTATCTGGCTTACCAGTCAATACAACACACGTACAGTAAATCTTAGGCAACTACATCAACTCCTTCCGCAGCATGCCGTTTAGTTTTTCGTAGGGAACGACAACCTCAATGGGGCCAACGGCGTAGGCGGCAATTTCGTAGGGGTTGTAGTAGAAAATCATACCCTGTCTGCCGGGGGCGATGTTGCCGGGCAGGAAAAACTGGCCGTTGTGCAGAAAGTAGCCCTGTTCTTCGAGTTTGTCGGTGGGCGTAAGTTGCTGCTGCTTCCGAAACGCTTTTTCTACGATACCGAGCAGAGCTGCCGTGTCGGAGACCATGTCGGTCAGGTGCAGTTCGCGGCCTGTTTCACGGTCGAAGGTCAGGAGCAGTTGGTTCGTGTTGGGATGCGCCCCGCCGGTGTACGCATAAACCGTTGCCCTGACCGTTAGCACGCCGGGATTCGAGAAGACCGTGTCGGCGGTGGTGTTCAGGTCCCAACACCCGCCAATGTCGCCCATGTCGGCCTGCATGTTCTGGTAGTCGGCGGCAAAGAGGTCGGCGGCTTTAGCCAGATTGGTGCGGGCAGCGGGGTTCTGAGCCACTACTGCACTGTCGAGCCAGTCGGTGATGCTGGCCGATGCCAGTTGGTTCAAACGGTCGTTGATGCGCTGGGCACCTACCTCATGGCTGGCCAGCAGCGGGTAAGAGACGGATACAGAAACACCTTTATTGGCGGCAGAATCGCAACGGCTTTCACCCGCAAACTGGTACTGTTTCCTGACAAGTTCGGGGGGGGCGGCTGGTTTCTGGCGGCATGACTGGGTGCTAACGAGCAAACCAACAAGCATTAGGACAAGCAGATACTTCATGTACATGAGTGAGGTATGCTCCAGGAATCTTTAGAAGCTGTTTGAGTTAATCACTTTGGCCGCAAAGCGCGTCTTTTGGCCATATTCTACGTTACTTTTCTCGTCCGTATCTACGGCTACGAACTCCAAAAGCGCCTTGAACAAGGCCAAAACCCATTACTTTTCGTCTCAAACCGCTAACTCGAACAGCTTCTTATTACTCTACAAACTTAGTAAATCTTTGAACCGGATAGCCTGTCGGCGGCTGATTTCAATTTTATCGCCCCCGCGCAGCGTCACCAGCAGCCCCCCGCTAAACCAGGGTTCAATCTTTTCGATCCATTGCAGGTTGATGATATGCTTGCGGTTGGCCCGGAAAAATGTAGCTGGGTTGAGCCGGTCTTCCAGCGCGTTCAGCGACTTGAGTACCAGCGGTTTCTGATCGTCGAAATACAGCCGGACGTAGTTACCCATCGACTCAAATAGCCGCACTTTGCCGAGTTTCACAAACCAGCATTTCTCCCCGTCTTTCACGAACACCTGATCGGCCTCGCCCAATACTTTGGTGGCTGCGGGGGTATCGGCAATCCGGCGCGATTCATGCGCGTGTTCTTCTTCAACACGCTGAATAGCTTCCGAAAGCCGGGCCAGTTCAACGGGTTTAAGTAGGTAATCGAGCGCGTTGAACTCAAACGCTTTAAGGGCATATTCGTCGTAGGCAGTCGTAAAAATAACCTCCGGCGTTTTACCTTCGATAGACTGCAACAGCTCAAAACCGTTTTTGCCGGGCATCTGAATATCCAGAAACAGCAGCTCGGGTTCGAGTTCATCAATCATCGGCAGGGCTTCGGCAGCGTTGGCGGC
>JBBRUB010000088.1:0-9215 GCA_038248175.1 Cytophagales bacterium
CCTACAAGTCGAATTTCGGTGGGTGGTTCAATCCGGGCGGCAAAAAGTCTGCCTCGGCGGGGTATTACGTCAACATCGAACCGGGCAACTCGTTCGTGGCGGGCGGTATGTACATGCCCGACCCGGCGGTACTGACTACCATCCGGCAGGAAATCGACTACAATTTTGCCGGTTTTGAAGAAATGCTGGATGCCCCGGCCTTCAAAAAATACTACGACGGCCTGTCGATGGAAGGTGCGCTGGTGCGCCCGCCCAAAGGTTACGACGCCGATAATCCGGCTATCGACTACCTGAAACTGAAAAGTTTTACAGCCTCGCACAAGCTGACCAATGAAACCGTATTGTCCGATGACCTGAGCGAAACCGTCCTTGCCGCCTGCGCCGGATTGCAGCCACTGGTGGCGTTCCTGAACCGGGCGTTGGTAACGGAGTAGCCACAAAAGCGATTAACTCAAACAGCTTCTAAGACGATCAAAGGCCGTGGTTCACTTTTCTGGCCCGGCTTTTACCTGTTCATGCCCCATGACCACCACAGACCTCCAAACGGCCGTGTCTCACCTTAGCCAGCGAGATCCCGTGCTGAAGCCGCTTATTGACACCGTTGCGCCGTTAGTGTTCGACTTGTCGGGTGATGTGTATTACGACTTACTGAGTTGTGTGGCCGATCAGCAGATTCATTACCGGCTCCGTACCCGGCAGGCGTTCGACCGGCTGTTAGCGCTCTTTCCCGGTGGTTATCCGCACCCGACCCAACTCCTGCAACTGCCCGAAAACGAGGTGTTGGGTATTAAGATTTCGGCCCGTAAGTACGAGACCATACGGAGTCTGGCGACTCAGTGGCTCAACGCCGACTGGGCTGAAACCGACTGGTGGAGCCTGCCCGACGCCGAAATCCGCGAACGACTTGGTACGCTTCCCGGTATCGGCCCCTGGACCATCGATATGATTTTGCTGTTTACGCTGCAACGCCCTGATGTGTTTTCGGCGGGTGATTACCAGCTTAAAAAAACGGCGATTTCGCTCTACAACCTGCCCGACGACAAAGCCCTGCCCGCCTGCCTGAATACCATTGGGCAGAGATGGTCGCCGTACAGTTCGCTGGCTTGTCGCTACATCTGGGCCTACGCCCGGCAACCCAAACAGAAGCCCACGGCTTCCCAAAACCCATGAAAAAATCAGGCACTGCTGATTTACCGCTGTACAGTGGCCCTATTCCTGGCTGGCTCTTCGACCGAATGACTACATTGGGTGGGGCCATTGTCGAAGCGATTCTGGTCGATAAGGGCCACGACGAATTTCTCCGGCGATTGTCGGACCCGCTCTGGTTTCAGAGTTTTGGGGCCGTGCTGGGTATGGACTGGAACTCGTCGGGTGTGACCACCGCGGTGATGGGCGCGCTGAAACGCTCGCTCAACCCGCGCTCCAACGACCTCGGCCTGTACATCTGCGGGGGCAAGGGCAAACACTCGCTGCAAACCCCCGCCGAACTGATGGCGGTGGGCAACAAAACGGGGCTGGACGGTAATCACCTGGCCTATTGCAGCCGGTTGAGTGCCAAGGTCGATAACACCGCCGTACAGGATGGCTACCAGTTATATCTGCACAGTTTTGTGGTTAGCGCGTCGGGAAACTGGAGTGTGGTGCAGCAGGGTATGAACACCGAAGGCGAGTTGGCGCAGGCCCGGCGATATCACTGGCATTCCGGGCAGTTGCAATCGTTCATAGACGAACCCCACGCGGCCGTTTGCGGCACGTCGCAGGGCGAAATCATGAACCTGGTAGCCAGAGAAGCCAAACCGGCGCAGGAGGCCATGCTGCAAATCGTTGGCGAAAACCCAGATACGATGCTGGCCGAAATTAAGAAACTCGTCATGCCGACGCGAAAAGACGTAACGGCCAAAGACATTGACTTCAAGCGACTGGGGGCTATTTTGTATCTCGCACAGGAACAGGAAACAACGCAATTTGAAGACTTGCTGCTTCTGAAAGGCCTGGGGCCGCGCACGATACAGTCGCTGGCGTTGGTGAGTGAAGTGATTCACGGAACGCCCGCCCGGTTTTCTGACCCGGCCCGGTTTTCGTTCGCGCACGGGGGCAAGGGCAGTCGTCCGTTTGCGGTGCCGACAACCGTTTATGACGAAACCATCGAGATACTCAAAAAAAGCGTTGAACAGGCCAAGCTCGGCGAAACCGACCGGCAAAAGGCGTTGCAGAAACTAACTAAACTGGCCCAGGATGCCGAAACGGATTTTGTACCCAATGCCGATAGCGAAGCCAGCTTCGATAAACTCGTTCAACACGAGCGGGACAACTCGTGGCGATACGGTGGCCGTAGCATTCACGGGTCGGAACTGCCATCAACGGACTGATATATAGGGTATCAGCCGTTTGCTACCTCCAAACAACAGGGCTATTGGGGGAGTTATTCGCTTCGTGATACAATAAACTGTGCTCACTTAATTTCTGTATTCTGAACTACGAGAAAACAATAAATACGCACAAAAAGTAGTAGAAGAATGCCTGTACAAACCCGTTCATTACACAATCAGCGATATGACGAAAAAACTACTCTTTACCCTCTTCCTGATGTCTTTAGGCGGCTCCCGACTCTGGGCGCAGGATCGTGCTGTTAGCGGCAGAGTAAGCGAAGAAGGAACGTCGGGCGGTTTTGCCGGGGCTACGGTACTCGTTAAGGGTACAACTATTGGCACTGTAACGGACGTAAACGGCATATACCGCTTAGCCGTACCCAATTCTGGCACGGCTTTGGTTTTTTCGGCGGTAGGGATGGAAACCGTTGAGGAACCCATTGGCGGGCGAACAACCGTAAATGTCAAACTCAACGCCGACAGTAAACAACTCAGCGAAATCGTGATTACCGCGCTCGGCACCAAAACCCAGCGCGACCGGTTTGCTTCGTCTATCTCAACGCTCGACGGGAAAAACGTGGCCAAATCTGGCGAAACAAGCCTGCTGACGGGTTTGAGCGGCAAGGTGTCGGGCGTGCTGATTACCCGTAACGGGGGCGACCCTGGCGCGGGGGCCTACATTCAGATTCGGGGGCAGAATACCATCAACGGCAACGCCCAGCCGCTGTTTATTGTAGATGGTATGCCGGTCAGCAACGCCAGCGATAACCTCGGTACGTCTGCCGGTAACGGAATCATTCAGCAGTCACGCATCAACGACATCAACCCCGAAGACATCGAGCGGATGGAGGTGCTGAAAGGCGCGTCGGCAGCGGCTTTATGGGGGACACGGGCGGCCAACGGCGTGATCGTGATTACGACCAAAAAAGGCCGTAACACCTCCGGTAAGGTCAATATCAGCTTTAAGTCTGCGGTTTCGTTCGATCAGGTAAACAAGATGCCGCCGTTGCAGCGCAGTTACGGGCAGGGGTCGGGCGGGCTGTATAATCAGGGGCAGCGCAACAGTTTCGGCGACCGCATTGCCGACCGGAGGGGTGGCCCTGATACGTTTATCACCAATCCCACCGCGCCGGGTTATCAGGGCGTAGTGACCTTTCCAGATGGTACGCAGCGGTACGCCATCGCGCCCGGCACTGCCGCCAATCCGCACGGCGGCAAGAATGCCCAGGATACGTTCGACCATACAAACGACGTGTTTCAGACGGGGCATTTTACCGATAATAACCTCAGTATCAGCGGAGGTAACGACCGCACGACCTTTCTGCTCAGCTACGCCAATCTGAATCAGGACGGTGTGGTGAAAGCGTTCAGTAATTACCGGCGCAATACTGCCCGCATCAACGTGGCGAGTCAGTTTACCGACTGGCTGCGGGCGTCGGCCAACGTGGGTTATACCAAAAGCTATTCGTCGCGGATTCAGCAGGGCGACAATGTGGATGGAATTATGCTCAGCGGCCTGCGCACCCCGCCCGACTACGACAATAGTTACCACACGGGTACGTTTACCAACCCCGCCGGGCAGGTGTTTCCGAATGCGCATGCATCGTACCGGAATCCGCTGGGGCGCGACCTGAGCACTATTTATCCCAATCCCACCTGGAACATCAACAACAACCGCAACACTACCGACGTGGACCGGATTATCGGAACGCTTGAACTCGATATTACGCCGACGCCCTGGCTGAGCGTTACGGGCCGCACGGGTATCGACAACTACACCGATAACCGGCTGGAACGTTTTGCCCGCAACTCAGCGCGGTATCTAACCGGCTATCTGTCGAAAAACTGGATTACCGAGAAGCAGTTCAACACCGACGTCTTTGCTACGGCCAGCAAAACGTTCAACAGCGATTTCGGCGGGTCGCTGCTGGTGGGTGTGAACTACAACAGCCGTAGCCGTGCCACGCTCCAGAATGCCATCACCAACCTGATTGTACCCACCGCCCCCGACATCCTGACCAACGCGCTGAACTCGAACCTGATGGCGGGCAACTACAACTCGCTCATCCGCACCTTTGCTTACTACGCGCAGGCCGACGTACAGGCGTATAATCAACTGTTTTTGACGCTGACGGGCCGTAACGAAAGTGCGTCCACGTTTGGGGCTAAAACCAGCAGCAGTTTCTTTTTTCCGTCGGCGGCTCTGGCGTGGCAGTTCAGTAAGCTGGCCGCGCTGGAAAGCAGTTCGTGGCTGAGTTTCGCCAAACTCCGGCTTACGTGGGGGCAGGTGGGCATTCAGCCGCAGCCGTACCAAAACTTTACGGCGTTTGGCCCGGCCAATTATTCGGACTTTTTCGGGTTCACGAGCGGGTTGTCGGCGGCCAGTTCGCTGTATGGCGGGGGCTACGTGCGGAGTACGACGGCGGGCAACGATTTTCTGCGCCCGGAGCGAAAAACCGAAGCCGAAGTGGGCGTTGACCTGCGCTTTCTCAACAACCGGTTCAGTTTGTCGGCTACGGCCTATACCAACAACACGAAAGACGTAATCCTGTCGCTGAACGTGCCGAACGAAACGGGTTTTGCCATCCGCAACAGCAACGCGGCTGAACTGGCCAACAAAGGACTGGAACTCGACTCGGGTGCCGATATGCTGTCAGCTGGTGCATTCAGATGGAATTTATCCGCCAATTTCTCCATGAACCGCAGCAACGTGGTATCGCTGGCCGGGGCGTCGGCATACATTCTGCCCGACAGCTACATGCAGAATTCGTCGCTGATTCCGGGGCAGCCGTTCGGTATTTTCTACTCGACTGATTTTCAGAAGGACGAATCCGGCAACTACATTCTCGACGCCAACGGGTTTCCGCAGGGCGGCACCGGCAACGAAATTATCGGCGATCCCAACCCCAACTGGCGGGGCGGGCTGGGCAGTACGTTTTCGTACAAAGGGCTGTCGCTCTACGTCCTCTTCGACCGGGTGGCGGGTAACGATTTTTTCAACGGGACGCGCGGGTCGATGTATGCCTTCGGGGTTCACGGCGACCAGGGCAATACGGTCATAACCCCGGAAGGTGGTCTGCGCGACGTAACCGGCAGGCTGATTCCGGTGGGTACGGCGTTTCAGGGGCAGATTACTGACTTTGGGGCCGGACCTGTCGCGCTCAATCAGGCATGGTGGCAGGGGAGGGGAACGGCCTCCAACTCGGCGTCGTACAAGCAGTTTGTGGAAGATGCCAGCGTGTCGAGGCTGCGCGAGATTACACTTTCGTACCGATTGAACAGTCCGGGATTTCGCCGGTTCACGCGCCTGTCCAATGTCGATTTCAGCCTGACGGGCCGTAATCTGGTACTATGGACGAACTATACCGGCACCGACCCCGAAGTAAATATTTCGGGCGCGGGCCTGTCGCGCGGGCAGGACTGGTTCACGAATCCGAATACGAGATCGGTGCTGTTTTCGGTCAGGATTGCGTATTGAACAGTAAATCCCGGGGGGATGACCGATATGGTAGCCGTAATGACTGACCACCCCCAATTCATTGGGGGGGTATTGGGGTATAATAATCCAAGTTTCAGTTCCGCAGGAACGACCGATTGGTTGGGCTGTTGAGCAAAATACCAATCGGTCGTTCCTGCGGAACTTACTGAAAATGAATATGTTCTGAATCCCCGGAATAAATTTCGAGGCTACCAAATCGGCCAAGCCTACGGCTTTTGTAATCGGCGGTTAAATTTTTCAAATCAATCAGCCAACGGCAATAAATGGGCTAAATCTATGAAAAAGCTATTTCCTAAATTCTTCATTGCCCTGCTCACCATCCAGCTTCTGGGTGGCTGCAAACGCCTGTTCGAGGAACCCAATATCCAGCGTAACCCCAACGCCGTAACGGATGTGGACGTGGCCACGCTGCTGTCCGGTACGCTGCTCGGCGTGTCGATGCTACACCAGGATACCGACGTCAGGATTGCGTCTATCTGGGCGGGCGAACTCAATGGATTGTCACGGGCGCATCAGGGGTTTGCGCAGTATATCGTATCGTCGCAGGCATTCGTCTGGAACACGCTGTACCCGGTTGGCAGTCAGGCCCGGCTCATCCAGACCAAAGCCGACGCGCTGGGCGATAAATGGACCAAAGGTGTGGGGCAGGTGCTGGAGGGTCTCGTCATTGCCAAAGCCACCGCCCTCTACGGCGACGTGCCGTACAGTCAGGCGTTCGATCCCGAAACGTACCCCACGCCGGTATTCGACAAACAGGCAGATGTCTATGCGGCCCTGCAAACCACGCTCGATAACGCCATTACGAACCTCTCGGCACCGTCGGGGCTGGCGTTTACCGGGCAGGATTTTATGTACAAAGGCGATGTGGCGAAGTGGAAAGCGGCTGCCAATACACTGAAAGCCCGCCTGTATCTGCACACCGGCAACTATGCCAACGCCGTAAGCAGTGCCGCGCTGGGCATTGGCAGTACGGCCAGCGATCTGCTCGTTCCGCACGGCACGAGTCAGGGCATCGACATCAACCAGAACTACGATTTCTTTCGCGTCAGCCGACCCGGCGATACGGGTTTCAGTGGTGCGTATTTGCCCAAACTGATGCAGTCGCGCATTGGCCACGGCAACACCAAAACCGACGAAACGGCCCTGTACAACCATTATTTCAAGACCGGCATTACGGCCACGGGCAGTCTGGACCCCAACACCGCCGACGGTGCGTTTACGGCCAGCGCACCCCACCCAATCCTGACGTACTACGAAAATCAGCTCATCATCGCCGAAGCGCAGGCCCGGCTTGGCGTTCCTGACCGGGCATTAGCCGCGCTCAACGCTGTTCGGGTGGGACTGGCAAATGGCTACATAAACGGAAAAACTATCCCGGCTGCGGGCCGCAAATATGAGCCGTATGTACTACCTGATTTCGGATCGGGCGGACTGGCCAACATGACGAATTTACCGACGGTGCAAACGGCGTTGCTATACGAAATTATCAGTCAGCGGTACATTGTTTTTCTGATGCAGTACGAAGCGTTTACCGATTACCGTCGGCTGTCCAAAGCTCTGCCCGTGGTACAGTTACCGATTCCGCTGTACGCAGGTACGCAAAAACCGCAGCGATTTATTTATCCGCAGAATCAGGTAAACACAAACCCAAACGTACCCAAACCCCTGCCCGACCAATTCACGAACGTGGCAATTTTTTGAGGTAGAAGGGGAGGAGAAGGACGAGGGGGAGGAAGGGCGCTGGCGCAAGTAGTACCTCATGCACAAGCTTCTTCCCCCTCGTCTCTCTCCTTCCCCTCGTCCCGCTTTTCTCTATGACCAACCAAATCAGATTTCCCTTCCTGTCAGAAAGCGCGTTTTGGCGGTATTTTAACTTTACTGCGCTGTATTTTGCCGAGGGGTTAAATATGGGGATGCTGTTTGTGGGTATTCCGGCCTGGATGGCGATGCAGGGCAAAACACCGACCGAGATCGGAAGTTTCGCCGTTGCCTGTGCGTTGCCCTGGACGTTTAAATTCGTGGTGGCCCCGCTCATGGACCGGTACACGTTTTTGCCGATGGGTCGCAAACGGCCCTGGGTGTTGTTCGGGCAATTTGGGCTGGTGGCTGGTCTGGTGGTAATGGCCTTTGTGCCAGACCCGCTCAATAACCTGAGTCTGTTTAACGGCGCGGCTTTTCTGGTATCGAGCCTGGGGGCCATTCAGGATGCCGCCACAGACGGTATGGCGGTCGATATTATTCCGGCTGACGAACAGGCGCGGGCTAACGGGTTCATGGGCGGGGCCAGAATGATTGGCAGTTCGCTGGCCCTGGCCGTCGGTAGCTGGCTGCTGAATACCTACAATTTTACGGTGGCTATGCTCGCCATTGCCATGCTGATTGGTTTGATTACGCTGGTACCTATTCTGCTGCGCGAAGAACCCGGCGAAAAACTCCTGCCCTGGACGGCGGGAAAATCGTCGGTACACGGCCAGAAAATGCAGTTAACGAGTTGGGGTACTATCCTGAAATCATTGTACAGCGTTTTCCGACTGCGCAATTCCCTGCTGATATCGCTGCTCTTATTTGTTTCGATGGGATCGTATAATTTCTTTGAGACCTTACTGCCGCTTTTTGCGGTAAAAATTTCGGGCTGGACCAACGTGTTTTATTCGCAGGCGTTTGCCACTGCTGATTTAATTGGTGGTGTTGGTGGCATGCTTTTCGGCGGGTATTTGATCGAACGTTTTGGAAAAAAACAGGTGATTAGCATTTATTTTCTGGGTATCATTGTCCTTGTTTCCAGTCTGGCCTTTTTTAAAACGTACTGGGCAGACACCGCTTTTATGTATGGCTTCATCATTGCGTATCGGTGGCTGAATGCGTTTGCCAAGATTGGCGTGTATGCCGTAGCCATGCAATGCTGCTCCAGGCTTATTTCGGCCAGTCAGTTTACCTTTTACATGACCATCGGCGCAATCGGCTCAATGGTGGGGGCTACGCTGATTGGGCCGGTCAAAGAAAACGTCAGCTGGGAGATTACCTTTTTCCTGTTTGTGGGTATGCTGCTGCTGGCCATTGTGGTGCTGCGGCTGATAAACATTGACCGGCAGGTAGAACAAATGACGGAACTGGACGAAGAAGAAGCCAAAAGTCAGGAACTTGCGGTCGTTTGACGATGATTTATAGCGCATATGCCAATACCAGCTCCCCCAATTTGCAAACTGTTGCTGACTGCGTTACTCATGTTGCCTGTTCTGTGTATAGCGCAGATTCGGGTGCCGGGGTTCATAAATCGTGTTCTGAACGACACATCATCGGCGGCTTCATCGCGGGTGGTGGTATTGCCCGCGCTGGGGTTTTCGCCC
>JBBRUB010000089.1:0-9197 GCA_038248175.1 Cytophagales bacterium
GTTTCGAGTTCGTTGACGCACGTGGTCAAGCGTTTGACCTCAGCCAGTAAGCTGGGAATCAACGCTTTCAACTCACCGATATCATTTGTCTCTACCACAAGTTAGAACCAGCAAAATGCGTACCTAAACAGTTACAAAAAAAGCTTGTTGTCGAACAAAGCTATGTTTTGAGATGTACTTAACTTCTTAGCTACTGAAGCTCGTCAGAAATGCATAGGTATCTCCTTGTAAAGATAATTAAATTGACTAGTTTTAATTTAGTAAACACCAATAGACTTGAACAGCGGAACGGACGAACAGCTTCTACTAAAAGTGCCTAAAATTAATAATGTAACTCTCTTATAAATACGGGGAAAACCCCGTATTTATAAGAGAGTTTTCACCAAACTCTGCCATTTAGAACTGACTGAGCCAACTTTTATATTGTTTTAACTGGCACGCGCCTTGTAGACCGCAGTAAGTCTGCTATGTGTCAAACTGGCTTATAAACCGCTCCTCCTGTCCCTTCGAAGCCTGACAATGGACTGTCGCCGAAGTCTTATTATCTGCTTTTGTGCGCCACCCAATAAGTATATGTACGCAACTTCGCTCAATAACAACTAACTGGTAATTAGACATTTCGCATTAAGCACGCTATTTTGTCAGCTACTTATTGCGGTGATGATCCCTTACCGCAATAAGTAGTACAAGAGTACTTTTCTGAACCGGACTATGCAACATGATCACCAGTAAAATCACCCTAACTGACGCTGAATTTATCAAACGGTAGTAAAATGTAGGGTGCAGTACGGTTAAAGTCATTAAATTATAAAACTGGCTACAAATAGCAGGCTTGACAAGGTTACCGCCCTGCTCACGCTTTGCTGGCGGTGCAGTCTGCGTTCGACCCTGACAGATGGCGGTTGTGTTCATCACCATAGTCTTCGTCCTGCTTCCATTTGCCCGCTTTTTCTCCCTGTCCCTGCTCGTTAAGCCTTATCTTTGCCACATAGTACACTCTTTTAGGAATCAATCAACGTGGCATTAATCAAGTCTATTTCCGGGATTCGCGGAACCATTGGTGGGCGCGTCGGCGAGGGGCTGACCCCGCTCGACATAGTAAAATTCACGGCAGCATTTGGCTATTGGCTCCGGCAGCGCAACCCGGACCGGCATACGGTCGTGATTGGGCGCGATGGGCGGCTGTCGGGCGAGATGGTTTCGCGGCTGGTGGTGGGTACGTTACAGGGCCTGGGTCTCAACGTGCTGGATTTGGGCTTATCGACCACCCCGACGGTCGAGATGGCCGTAACGGGCGAGGCCGCAGCGGGGGGTATTATCCTGACCGCCAGCCACAACCCCATTCAGTGGAATGCGCTCAAGCTGCTCAACGAAGCGGGTGAGTTTATTTCGGCGCAGGACGGTACCGAGGTACTGGCTCTGGCCGAGTCTGGTGCCGTTGAGTTTGCCGAGGTCCGTAAACTTGGCACCTACCGCCAGGATTCTGCCAGCGACGATACGTGGCTCAAAAGACACATCGATCTGATTCTGGCCCTGCCCCTCGTGGACCGCGACGCTATTGCCGCCCGTAAGTTCCGGGTTGTGGTCGATGCCGTCAACTCAACCGGTGGGCTGGCCGTGCCGATGCTGCTGAATGCCCTTGGCGTAGAGCAGATCACCAAACTCCACTGCGAACCAACGGGTATTTTTGCCCACAACCCCGAACCACTACCCGAAAATCTACGCGATATTATCCGGGAAATGAAGAAAGAACAGGCCGACCTCGGCATCGTGGTCGATCCAGACGTGGATCGGCTGGCTCTGATCTGCGAAGACGGTACACCCTTCGGCGAAGAATACACGCTGGTGGCCGTGGCCGACTATGTCCTGAAACATACCCCCGGCAATACGGTCTCAAACCTGTCCAGCACGGTAGCCCTGCGCGAGATAACCCAGAAGTACGGCGGGCAGCATTTCGCATCTGCCGTGGGTGAAGTGAACGTAGTGGAAATGATGCGGGCCAACCACGCCGTAATCGGGGGCGAAGGCAACGGGGGTGTCATCTACCCCGACCTGCACTACGGTCGCGACGCGCTGGTGGGCATTGCGCTGTTTCTGAGTCATCTGGCCAAGTCTGGTAAGTCGGCATCTATGCTGCGCCGGACGTACCCGAATTATTATATCTCGAAGAACAAGATTGAACTGACGCCCGATATCGATGTAGATCAGGTGCTGGCGCAGATTCAGGCCCGCTACGCCAAAAACCCCATCAATGATGTTGACGGGGTCAAGGTTGAGTTTGGAAACGAGTGGGTTCACCTGCGCAAATCGAATACCGAACCCATCATCCGCATCTATTCCGAATCCGACACGCTGGCCACCGCCGATCACCTCGCCAATAAAATCATCGGCGACATCCGCGAAGTTATTGCGGGGAAGTAACGCATTAGTTTTATCCGCAACAGGAAAGGGGAGTCAGACGCGCGTCTGACTCCCCTTTCCTGTTACCTGAATGCAATTACAACAGGAGACCTCCGTCGCGGTCGGTCGTAGTCGTAGTGCGGTTGCGCATGTCGTCTGTGGTGCCGAGGTTATCGACGTCAACCTCAGTCTCGCGAACGGTGTCCTGCACCGTCTCGGTACGCTCGTTCACTTCTTTGCCAACCGAGATTTCTTCAACGACGTTGGCCGTCTTCGAAACTACGGGCACTTCTGAATACTCGGTCATGGTAATATCGCCTTCTTTGAACGCATTCAGATCGGCATCGGTAGCCGGACGGTTCACGGGGTTACGCTGTACGGTTACGCGCTCTTCGCGCAGCCGGACGCTCTCCTCAACGGGACGCTCAATAATGCGGCTCCGCACCCGAGTACCACCCTGCTCAACTTCCCGCTTACCTACTTCAAGGTTCTCTTTGATAACCTTGATGGTCTGATCGGTGTCGGCACGGTCAGTCGTACTGCGGTTGGTCATATCCATGTCATTCATGTCCATGTCATTACCTACGCCCATACCGGTAACACCGGTGGAGGCACCCATCGTACCCGTACCGGCATATCCATACTGCTCAGCCCGGTCGTTTACGTTGACGGCTCCGTTGTCATCCAAAATATCGGCAGCCTTCTCGGCCTGATCTTCGCTCATGGCGTGTACGGTAACCAGCGAACCACGCTGAGCTACGGTGGTGTGACGGCGGTAATCGTCGTCATCGTCACTGCCAAAGAGCGATTTAAAGAAGCCACCGATGCCCGAATCGTCATCGTTATGGTTGACAGTACGGTCGGCGTCAGAGCCACCATCCGGATACTGACCAGTGTTTGTTGACAGGTCAATGCTATCGCGCGAGAACCCCTCGCTCACTAAATCGTTTACTGCTTTTTGTGCTTCCTGAGCGTCGTCAAAGACGCCAACTACTGTAAGTGCCATGGTTTTCGGGTTAACGTTGAGAATTGATTTATAACGAAGACTCTTTTTTACGGAGTCGGACGTTCAGTTTCATTAACGGGCGCAGAGCGTTCTACACTGATCTCCTCGCGCCGAAGGGTAACAGACTGCGGCTCATGCTCAACTGTCTGGCGGGTTGTTACCCGGATTTCTTCGACAAGCATCAGCTTTTTTTCTACCACGACTATCTCTTCCAGAACCGGATAAATAGTGGTGTTACCCTCCTGCCGAATGGCGGGAGTGGCCGTAACGGGTCTGCCAATCGGCACCCGCTCCACGTCCACCGTTTCGCGAATCAGCGGCAGGTCAATCAACTGCGTGTCTTCCCGAACAGTTTTAGAGATACGCACCTGCCCCGTTTCAACCGTCTGCTTGTCAATGTGCAGTTGCTCGTCAATGACCGGAATCACAAGCGTCTTCTGATCCACAGCAGCAGTCTGTTCGGGCAGCATTAGCGTTTCAGAAGGCTGCTTATTGTTTGTTGATGAATTCATTTTGTAGTTTACCAGTCTTTGCTACTACTAATCGAATTTCAGTCTATTTGTTCTATCTTTTTTATCTATTATCGATCAATCAGCTGACTGGAAGCTGTTTAAACGTAAAATTTCCCGTCAATTTCCAGCCAGTGGCCCACGAGGAAGTTAATGGTCGCCCCTGACCGTCAGTCAGGCATGCAATTCCTGCGGACTCAGCCGTTTGCTCAATCGGCAGAAGCAAATTGTTGCCCAGGAAGACTGTTTTCCGACAAAGTCGTACAAACTACTACGACGATGAAAACCCGCTTGTTTTTACGCTCCTGCCGCAGCTGCTGGCTGTTGCCGCTGTTGCTGACCAGCTGCATGACAACCCACGTCATGACCGAACCCGACAGCGATACACCAGCCAACGTCAGCTACACCGATACAACCTTAACCGCGTATTTCTGGGGATTGAAACAACCTGTCGATCTGATTCCCCCCTGCGACCCGCGCTTCAATCACCTCAACGGCGTAACCGTAAGATCGACCTTCGGCCATTACCTGTTGCTGACGCTGACGCTCGGCATTGTTCACAAACAGCGCGTTGCGTGGGCATGTGCGCCGTATGTGCCGCCCCCAGAGCCCATTGGGCAGCTAAACAATCGATAGTTTCCCTATCCATTATCTCTTTTACTCCTCTTCCTCCTTCCTGCCATGAGCCTTCCCAACGGGATTCAGTCGCTGACCATTTCGGAGCTGAAAAACAAACACCAGACGTTTACCCAGTCGCTCACGCCCGGTGCGTCGTTCAAGCTGACCATACCCGCCGGGCTACCCAACGGACAAGCCGCTTACCGCCAGACAACGGCCAATTTCCAGTGGCTGATCCGGCATGCCCAGACTAACAATCTCCGGTTACGGGCCATCGGCAAAAACTGGTCATTCACCAAAGTGGCCGTAACCAACGGTGGCATGGTCGATACCAACGCGCTGATGCAAACGTTTACGCTGCTCGATGCGATGATTGCACCCAACTGGCTGAACGCCGGAAACCGGGCCGACAACCTCTTTTTTACCGAGTGTGGCACCACCATCCACATCCTTGAACAATTGCTCGAAGCACGGGGAAAGTCCATTCTGGCGTCGGGTGGCAGTAACGGGCAGACCATTGTGGGGGCTACCTCTACCGGTACGCACGGCGCGGCTTTTAACTTCGGTGCCGTACACGACAGCATTCGCGGGCTGCACATCGTTTGTGGACCCGACCGGCACGTCTGGCTCGAACGGGCGTCGCAGCCGGTGACGTCGGCAGCGTTTGGTAACTGGCTGGGCGTAACCGAAGTGCTGCGCGACGACGCGCTCTTTAATGCGGCTGTGGTCAGCTTTGGCTCCTTCGGATTCATTCACGGTATTCTGCTGGAAGTTGCCGACCTGTTCTGGCTCAAATCGTACCGGTCGCTCAGTATGCGCTATACGGCGGGCATCCGTCAGGCCATGACCCACTGCGATTTTTCGACCATCGACGACGGGCAGGCCCCCGAACAAAAACTGAACCTGCCGCCCGAAACAGCCGATGCCACGCGCTATCATTTTCAGATTATCATCAACCCGCACCAGTTCGATCTGACCGGGGGCGACCAGGAACGGGGCGTGTATGTGCGTATGCTCGACAGGCACCGTACCCGCCCGCCCGGCGACAAACCCCACGCACCAGCCGGATTTACCTACGGCGACGATACGCTTGGCGTTATTCAGAAACTGCTGGACACCCTGCCCACTGGTGCGCTGATACCGCCCCTGGTCAATCTGCTGTACCCACAGGCACTCGATAAAGCCAGTGGCTGGGTGGGCGTGATGAAAGATTTTTTTGGGAACACCAACGTGCGGGGCGAAGCCTCCAGTGCCGCCATTGGGGTCGATGCCCAGGACAGTCCGCGGCTACTGGCCGAGATCATGGCCCTGAATAAACAGAAGGCTTTTCCGGGCCTGTTGGGATTGCGCTGGGTGAAACAAACCCCGGCAACGCTGGGCTTTACGCGCTTTCCAATTACGTGCGTGCTGGAACTGGACGGAATCAATTCGGTGCGGACAAACCAGTTTCTGACCCGCGTCTGGGACCGGCTCGACCAGATCGGTATAGCCTATACGATGCACTGGGGGAAAATTAACTTTGGCCTTACGCCCGACCGGCTCCGCCGAATGTACGGACCTGACCGCGTGGATGCGTGGCGAATAGCCCGGCAGCAACTCCTCGACGCCCCCACCCGCGCTGTTTTCACGAACGGATTCATGGAACACCTTGACCTGGACAAAACGGTTGTTCCTCTTGTCCCATCCCTGACCAACACACCCATTATTGCCAGTCTGTAGTCATACGGGCACAAAATAGTATTCTCAAATTTAACCAATTCACCAAAGACTAATCAACAATGGAACAGGCATTGAAATTTATGCAGGATAAACATCCTGACATCCTCGAAAAAGAGCCGCCGTACGTGGCCGTTCGGTTTTCACCCGAACTTAAACTGGCCTACAACGACGACGGCATCCAGCAATTGAGCGAACGGCAGTTTGCTCCGATGAAACGGCTGACAACAAAGTTTCCGGGCCTGCGCATGACACGGCTCTACCAGGCTCTGTCGCCCGACAAACTGAGCGACCTCGTAAAGCGGGCTCAGGCCATCGACGACACTTACAAACCCGGCCCGTTTTTCAGCTACTTCAAAATTGAACACCACGACCCAGCGCAGTTGTTTGCCATTGCCAAAGATATGCAGCGTTGGCGGGAGGTAGAGCAGGCGCAGGTTTACGTACCCGCCCCCGATCCGCTCGTGGATTCGACCGACGATGTACGGGCTGTAAACCAAACCTACCTGGATGCATCTCCGGTCGGTATCGATGCCCGCTATGCCTGGACTTTCCCCGGTGGCGACGGGCAGGGGCAAGCCCTCGTTGATCTGGAGCGCGGCTGGACATTTGACCACGAAGACCTGAACGCCCTTGGTATCACGCTTTTGCATGGCACATTGCTGAACTCAAGCCGAAGTCACGGCACATCGGTTTTTGGCGAAATTTGCGCCATCGACAACGCGCTTGGCTGTGTGGGTATTACCCCCAATCTGGCCAGCGTTCGGGCAGCATCACGACATGGTAGCAATGCGCATGATGCAATCATTGCCGTGCTGCCTGTCATGGCTTTTGGCGATGTACTGCTGCTTGAAATACAGGATTTCGTACCTGGTCTCGACATGCTTTATGGGCCAAGCGAGGTAACTGACTCTACTTTTGAGGCCATTCGTCTGGCTACTGCGCTGGGTATCATTGTGGTCGAAGCGGGCGGCAATGGTACTAATAATGGACAGAATCCTCCCCTGGCAATGGATACGTATGTAACGCTCGGTGGCGATGCCATTTTCAATCCGGGCGGAGCGGGCTTTCGGGATTCAGGGGCTATCATCGTCAGCGCGGCTACGTCAGCGGCTCCGCACACCCGACTGGCTTACGCTCCCCACGGCCAACGCATCGATAACTACGCCTGGGGACAGAACATCAATACGCTGAGCTCAAACAATGGGGGCAGCACGAATCTGTACACCATCAGTTTCGGGGGTACGTCGGGCGCATCGCCGATGGTAACCGGCGCGGCTTTGGCCATCAACGGCATTGCTCAGGCCAGTCTGGGCTTTCGGTTTGGCCCTAAACAGATGCGGGCCCTATTGCGCAACCCCGCCACCGGTACGCCCCCATCTGCTGCCGAAACCACGCAGATCAGCGTGATGCCCAACCTGCGGCTCATTATCGACAACCTGCTCGATGTAACGCCTGACCTGTATATCCGCGATTTTGTAGGCGATATCGGGTTGGCGCACACCGGTGCCATTTCATCCAGCCCCGATATTATTGTACGGCCTGCCGCCGTAGCCAATCCACAAGGGGCTTTTGGCGAAGGCAGCGGTACCGAAAGTAGCAATACGCTGGGCAGCAGCGTGGTAGCTGCCACCGACCACTTTGTGTACGTTCGGATGCGCAATCAGGGCGGCTCGGCGGCTACCGATGTCAACGCAACCGTTTTCTGGTCGCCACCGGCGTCATTGGTCACGCCCGATCTCTGGACGGAGGTGGGGACTACCACGCTGGCTACGGTACCCAACGGCAACCAGCTTACCGTGTCGGATGCCATTACGTGGCCTGCTGCCAGCGTACCGACACCGGGTCATTACTGTTTTGTGGGGCTGATCGGTAACGCACTCGATCCTGCCCCGTCAGCCGCCGATTTCGGCGACTGGACTAATTTCCAGCGGTTTATCCGTGATAATAACAACGTTACATGGCGCAACTTCAACGTAATCGACGCCGAACCAGATCCCAATGCAGCCGTTGATGGGTTTGTAGCCCTGCCCTTCCTGCTGGTGGGCGCACCAGACAAATCGCGGGTTTTCGATATTGTTATAGATGGCAAATTGCCGGAAGGAGCGCGACTGCTGTTCCAGATGCCGCTCGGTCTGTTCAAACAGGCCCGTCAATACTTGCCTAATATTGACTTTCTGGGTCAGGACGAAGCCCGTGCATCGTTGCATCCATTCCGGCAAACCCTGCTCAAGGGCATGAAACTACCGGCCAAATACCGGGGCAAGTGCCAGTTACTGCTGCACATTCCAAAGCCCCTGCGCAAACAAACGTTCCAGGTAATGCTGCGGCAGTACCACCGGGGCCAGCAGGTGGGCGGGCTTACGTGGCAAACCGGTGCACGAAAAGTATAATAAGTTGATTATCAATAACAACAAGCCGCCCGGTATGTGATGCCGGGCGGCTTGTTGTTATTCAGTAGTTCGGCTTATTCCCACTCAATCGTAGCGGGGGGCTTGGACGAAATATCGTACACTACCCGGTTCACGCCCTTAACGCGGTTGATGATTTCGTTGGAGATGTTGGCCAGAAATTCATACGGCAAGTGCGACCAGTCGGCGGTCATGCCGTCCACGCTCGTTACGGCCCGTAAGGCTACCACCCGCTCATAGGTACGCTCATCGCCCATGACGCCTACCGACTGAACGGGTAGCAACATGGCTCCGGCCTGCCATACTTTATCATACAGGCCGTCGCGTTTTAACCCGTCGATGAACAGGGCATCGACCTCCTGCAAAATCTGCACTTTTTCGGGCGTTACATCGCCCAGAATCCGAATGGCCAGGCCTGGTCCGGGAAACGGGTGCCGCCCCAGAATGGCTTCGGGCAAACCGAGTGTTCGGCCTACCACGCGTACTTCGTCTTTAAACAGCGTATTGAGGGGCTCTACCACCTTCAGCTTCATAAAA
>JBBRUB010000090.1:0-9083 GCA_038248175.1 Cytophagales bacterium
ATCAAGCAGGGAGCCATGCAGCAATTGCTGAAACCGAAGGAGGGGTGGGAGGTGAAAACGTTGGGGGAAATTGCATTATCAATCGCGTCTGGCAAATCGAATACTCAATCAAAAGGAGACAGGTTTCCCATATATGGCTCTACGGGTGTTATAGGATGGCAGAACTATTATGATTACAGTGGAAATAAAATTTTAGTGGCAAGAGTGGGAGCCAATGCAGGAACCGTTAATAAAGTATCTGGTGACTACTGTGTGTCAGACAACACGCTAATGATTTCATTGGCAAGTAGTACCAGTATTGATTTCACCTTCTTTCAATTGGTTAGTTGCCAGCTAAATAATCTTGTCTTCGGTTCGGGACAACCATTAATTACAGGGGGACAACTGAAAAACTTAGAATTACAAACTCCGCTTTTGAAAGAGCAAACCCGTATCGCTCAAATTCTTTCCGATATGGATGCCGAAATCGCCGGGCTGGAGCAGAAGCTGTCGAAATACCGGCGCGTAAAGCAGGGCATGATGCAGGAGTTGCTGACGGGTAAAACACGGCTGGTATGAATCAGGACCTAACCAGCAACCCGCTCTTCGGGTCCGTAAAACAACTGATCGAGCAAAGCAGGCAACAGATAGCCGTATCGGTCAATGCCGCTATGAGCCTGCTGTACTGGCAGGTTGGCAACGCCATCAACGACGATATCCTGAACGATCAGCGGGCCGCTTACGGCCAACAGATTGTCGCGACACTGTCGCACCAATTGGCAACGGATTACGGCACGTCGTTTTCTGAGAAAAACTTACGGAGAATGATGCAGTTCGCCCATGTTTTCCCGGACGAGCAAATTGTCGTATCGCTGATACGACAATTAAGCTGGACGCACATCCTGGCCCTCATTCCCATGGAAGACCCGCTGAAACGGGCATTTTACACCCAACTGTGCATCCACGAAAAATGGAGTGTCCGCACCTTTCGGGAGCGCATTCAGTCTATGCTCTACGAGCGTACCGCCATCAGCAAAAAACCGGAGCAAACCATCCTCAACGATTTGGCTGTGCTAAAAGACCAGCAAACCCTGACCCCCGATCTGGTATTCAGAGACCCTTATTTTCTGGATTTTCTGGGCCTGGCCGATACGTATTCGGAGCGGGATTTAGAAACCGCCATCATCGTCGAACTGCAACGATTTCTTACAGAGTTAGGCTCGGACTTCGCGTTTATGGCCCGTCAGAAACGCATCACCATCGACAACCGGGATTATTACATCGACCTACTTTTTTACCACCGTCGGCTCAAGTGTCTGGTGGCCATCGACCTGAAAATTGGCGAATTTGAAGCCGGTTTCAAGGGCCAAATGGAGTTGTATTTACGCTATCTGGAAAAATACGAGCAGGTAGAGGGCGAAAACACCCCGATTGGCCTGATTCTCTGCACCGGCAAAAACGAAGAGCATATCGAGTTGCTCCAGTTAGACAAAAGCAACATCCGGGTAGCCGATTACCTGACGGCGTTGCCCCCGCCCGCCTTGCTGCAGGAGAAATTACACAAGGCCATCGAACTGGCCCACCAGAAACTCAACCGATAAACCATGAACGACGTAGGCCAACCCGAACGCCACACTCAGAACCGGGTCGTGAAGCTCTTTCGAGACACGTTACACTACACGTACCTTGGCAACCGGGAAGACGAAGTAAACAGCAACATCGAGGAGACCCTGCTGCAGGCCTACCTGACCAACAAAGCCGGGTATGAGCCTGAACTGATAAAACGGGCCATCTACCAGTTGAAAAGCGTGGCCACTAACCTCGATCAGTCGCTATACAATACCAACCGGGCCGTGTATAAACTGCTCCGCTACGGTACAGAAGTAACGGCTGGCCCCGGCCAGAAATACCAGCGGGTGCATTTCATCGACTGGCATAAACCGGAAGCTAACCAGTTCGCCATTGCCGAAGAAGTTACCATTAAAAACGACCGGGAAAACCGCGCCAAACGGCCCGACATCGTGCTGTATATCAACGGCATTGCCATTGGCGTACTGGAGTTGAAACGTAGTACGGTATCCATCGGGCAGGGCATTCGCCAGAACCTGGCCAACCAGCAGGAGCGGTTCATCCAGCCCTTTTTCTCAACCATCCAGCTCGTCATGGCTGGCAGCGACACCGAGGGGCTACGCTACGGAGCCATCGGCACCGAAGAAAAGTTTTTTCTGCGCTGGAAAGAAGACGAGACAGAAAACAGCCTGCTCAAATTGGATAAGTACCTCATCAAACTGTGCAACAAAACCCGCCTGATCGAACTCCTGCACGATTTCATCCTGTTCGATGGCGGCAAGAAGAAACTACCCCGTCCGCACCAGTATTTCGGCATCAAACTCGCCCAGGAACACGTTCGCCGACGCGAGGGCGGCATCATCTGGCACACGCAGGGCAGTGGTAAGAGCATCGTCATGGTGCTGCTGGCCAAATGGATTCTGGAGAACAACCCAAACGCCCGCGTCGTGATCCTAACCGACCGTACCGAGCTGGATAAACAGATTGAACGGGTGTTCAACGATGCCGGGGAGCCGCTGGTACGCACCTCGAGCGGTCAGGAACTCATGGCGCAGTTGGCCCAGCCAGTACCCCGGCTGCTGTGTTCGCTCATTCATAAGTTCGGCAAAAAAGAAGTGGACGACTTCGATAAATTCATCGAAGAATTGAAACGCAGCCCGTCGGCAGGCGTGGGCGAGTTATTTGTTTTCGTCGATGAATGCCACCGCACCCAGAGCGGAAAGCTGCACAAAACCATGAAGGCCATGCTGAACAACGCAGTGTTCATTGGCTTTACGGGTACGCCCCTGCTGAAAACCGATAAACAGACCAGCCTGGAGGTATTCGGTAAGTACATCCATACGTACAAATTCAACGAAGCCGTTGCCGACGAAGTGGTGCTGGATTTGGTGTACGAAGCCCGCGACATTGACCAGCGGCTCACCTCGCCCCAGAAAGTGGACGAATGGTTCGACATAACCACCGAGACCCTGAACGATTTCCAGAAGTCGGAACTCAAGAAGAAATGGGGTACGATGCAAAAAGTACTAAGCTCCAAAAACCGGATGGAAAAGATCGTGCTTGACATTCAGCACGATTTCCGGAGAAAGCCCCGGCTCAGTACCCATTTCGGCAATGCGATTCTGGTAGCGGGCAGTATATACGAAGCCTGCAAATACTACGAACTCTTCCAGCGCACCAAGTTCCGAAAGCGGTGCGCGGTCATTACGTCGTATAACCCCACGGTGAGGGACGTCAATACCGAAGACACGGGAGCCAATACCGAGACCGACAAAGAATTCATTTACAACGTCTATACCGAACTACTGCAACACGTAACGGCGGCACCGGGCAAGACAAAGACGGAAACCTACGAAGACACCGCCAAGACCAGCTTCGTCAGAGAACCGGCCAGTATGCGGCTGCTGATTGTGGTAGATAAGCTGCTGACGGGCTTCGATGCACCGGCCTGCACCTATTTGTACATCGACAAGAAAATGCAGGATCACGGCCTGTTTCAGGCCATTTGCCGGGTCAACCGGCTCGACTCCGACGACAAGCAGTTCGGCTACATTGTCGATTACAAAGAACTCTTCAAGAACTTAGTCAACGACAAAGGCACCGGGGCTATTCAGGTCTATACGTCCGAACTGGATTACGACCAGTTCCAGAAAGAAGACTGCGAGATTCTGTTACAGGACCGCGTAAAGAAAGGCCGGGAACGGCTGGACGGCGCACTGGAAGCCGCTGCGTTGTTATGCGAACCCGTGCTGCCACCCAAGTCTAAACTCGATTACCAGCATTATTTCTGCGGCAACACCGAAATTCCCGACCAACTGAAAGCAACCGAACTGCGTCGAACGGCCCTATACAAAGCTACGGTATCCGTCATTCGGGCCTACGCTAACATCATCGCCGACCTGGACGAGTGCGGGTACTCAAAGGCGGAGCAAACCGAAATCAAGGCCCGCGTTGATTTTTACCTGAATCTGCGCGAGGAGATACGTAACGCCAGTGGCGAAGTGCTGGACATGAAAGCCTACGAAGCCGATATGCGCCATCTGATTGACCATTACATTCAGGCCGAAGACCCCGTCAAAATCTCCCCGTTCGGTGATGTATCGTTGATTGAATTGATCGTAAATTCGGGCATGGCCGACGCCATCGACAGCCTGCCCGAAGGCATCAAATCCAGCCGGGAGGCCGTAGCGGAAACTATCGAAAACAACGTCCGCCAGAAAATCATCCGCGACCATCTTATCGACCCGGCTTTTTTCGACGAGATGAGTACGTTACTGATCGAGGTGATCAAGGAACGCAAAGCCAACGCCATCAGCTACGCCGACTACCTGAAAGCAATGGCTGAACTGGCCGCTACGGTACAGGCCGGTAAAAAAGACGACACGCCCCAGGCTTTACGGACCCCCGCTCAGCGAGCCTTGTACAACAACCTCAACCAGGATACCGAACTGGCCGTAAAAGTCCACGAAAGCATTATCGAGTACAAGCCAGACGGGTGGCGGGGCGTTGGCACGCGGGAGAAGGAAGTAAAACGGGCGATCTACAACGTGCTGAAAAGCGAAGCAGAAACCGAGCGCATCTTTAAAATCGTACAGGAACAGGGTGAATACTGACACACAACAACTGACGCTGGGCGATATTACCGTTGACGTGGTGCTGAAAAACATCAGGAACATACACCTGAGCGTGTATCCACCCACGGGCCGGGTACGCATCGCAGCCCCCGAACGCATGACACTTGATACCATCCGTATCTATGCTATCTCAAAGCTGAGCTGGATCAGACAACAGCAGCGAAAATTCAGGGAACAACCCCGGGAAACGCCCCGCGAGTACCTAAACAAAGAGGGCCATTACTTTTTGGGTAAACGCTACCTGCTTCGCATAGTGGATCAGGCCGCCCCCTCCCAGGTCAAACTCAGACAGTCAACCATAGACCTGCACATCCGGCCAGATGCCAGTCCGGAGAAGCGTCAACTGGTCATGGAGCAATGGTACCGGGAGCAACTCAAAGAATTAGTACCACCAATCATTCGGATATGGGAAGAGAAAATGGGCGTTTCCTTAGATGAGTTTCAGGTAAAGAAGATGAAAACCAGGTGGGGTACCTGCAACCCGGACGCTAAACGGATGTGGCTCAATTTGGAACTGGCCAAAAAGCCGCTTCACTGCATTGAGTACATTGTTGTCCACGAACTGGTACACCTACTGGAGCGCAGCCATAACAACCGTTTCGTGGCCTATATGGATCATTTTCTGCCAGACTGGAAAGAGTCGAGACATGACCTCAACAAATTACCCGTCAGTCACTGGGATTGGGAATATTGATAATTGCCGGCTGTCAGGCTTCGCGTTTACGTAAATATAACGTAGTAACACCCTGCCTGATTTGAACGGGAAAGTTGGCCAGTTCACGGTCGATAAGTTTGTGGTCGTGTGGAACGGGGCGGGTGATGAAATCAGGGTCAATGAAGATGATGTTCAGCCGTTCGTGTACCTGTCCTTTAACGCGTTCGGTGTGCTTCAACAGATGTTCGCTGCTGGTATCAGCCTTGGTTTGCATGGCATCTTCGAAGTACCTATAGGAGCAGTACCAGTACCGATAGTAGTGATAATAGTTGGAGAAGCAGGTTTCGTACTGATCGGGGTCGTCGCGCAATGTCCGAAACAACTCATCGGTTTCCCGAAGTTTCTCCTGTTGGTTGGTTGTCAATTGCTGCACCAGCGAACGGTTTAGTAATTCGTCACGAAACGCTTTCAGATGCTGTAACACATCGCTCTGATCGGCATTGCGCTTTATAGTGTACTTGTGTTTGCTGAAAAACGAAAGCGAGATAGCAGGATGCCCATAGTTAACCAGTTTCAGGTTTTTATATGGTGGTTTATCGGGACGAAAATAGGGAGCATACTCCCGCATGAACTGCATGGGGATGAAGTAGTATTCCAGTTCGACATCAACGGGTAAGGCACTCACCTGATTATCGACTGGCGTTAGTCGAACAGCCTGCGCCTTGAGTACCAGCCGTATCGCATTAAGCGGTGCCTCGTCGGTTCGTTTATCAGGTTTCTTTTTGGGATATTCGTCCATAGTGGAATGGTGTACTTATTTACTTCAAAAGTAAATAAAATCTTCAGAAGCTAACCCTTCTCCCTTTCCAAAAATCGTTTGATCTTTTTTAAAGAGTTTATCAATGATTTTATTTGATTGATTTAGGGGCTTGTAACCTACTGGAAAACAGTAAATTACGAGGAGAAAAACAAGGTTTGGTATAGTCTATTACGAGGTTTAGTAGGTATGAACTGTCCTTTATTACAAGGTTTGGTATAGTCTATTACAAGGTTTAGTAGGTAAGTATTACAAGGTTTGGTAGGTCACAAAAGCTATTACAAGGTTTGGTAGGTCGATAGTTTTCCACATGACGAAACTAATTACTCATAGTATTTTTTCAATAAATTATATATTCAGTAACCCTGACTTCAAACATGAGTGGAGTTATTGTCATTACAAAAACAAGGTTTGGTAGGTCGGTCTCATTCATTACAAGTTTGCTATTTTTGACTTGTAATGCTATTTTTGAGCAACCCAACTGCGCCACCAATGGCCAAAGTATCCAGCCCTCAGCTTACCCTGTTTAGCAGGCATCCCACTAATTATCAGTCCAATCTGTTCACGGAGTCCCGGCAGGAATTCACCGAGTTGGAGAAGAAAATTGTTACGCTGGTTGTTAATCAGTTAGGACACATGACGCTGAAGAGTGGCGAAATACCCAAATCGAACGTACTGGTGCGGATTCCATTCATGGAACTGACCAAAGTCCGGTACGATCAGATTGCCGATGCTGCCGAGTCGCTCAGTAAAAAGCGGATGTCATTCCGGGGTGGAAAGAACGATGAGTTTACCTTCCTCACCCCTTTCCCACTGGTGCAGTCAGCCACTGCCGATGGGCTGCGGGTCATTGAAATCACGATGCTGGCCAATGTAGTACCTTTCTTTGCTGAGTTGGGGCAACGTTACACCAAGTACGATATCGACATCATGATGTCGCTCTCTTCGGTATATGCCCAGCGGATGTTTGAGATCGTCAGTATGTTCCATAATCGCGGACAGCACCAGTTCCGCTACCTTGTCGATGAGCTGCGTACTATTCTCAACTGCCCGGAAACCTACCGCTACAATGACTTCTGTAAAAACGCGCTCGAGGTTGCCCAGCGGGAATTAGAGAATAAAGCCAGTTTGTACCTGCAATGGACTCCGTCGCAAAAAAAGGGTAAGAAGGTAGTCGAACTGGAATTCTCGATTCTGACGACTCAGCAGTTGGCCCAGCAGCAGATAGAGCAGGACCGGCAAACGATCAGCCAGATGCCTATCAACGAGGCCGTCACCACAGCCTGGTCGGTCATGAGCGATTATAAACTCAAAGCCTGGCAGAAGGACCTCATCGTTTCAGAACACCATTTACTGGAAACGTTTCTACGGGTACACTCCGAACTGATTAACGGCCTTCGCCCCGCGGTGAAAAATCCAACGGCTTATTTGGTTCGTTCACTCGGCATCGATCAGTTGAAAGCACCTCCTAAAAAAGTAACGGTCAGTGTACAGGCATCACCACAAAACCGGACATCGCCAGCATCGGGCGCACGAACGGGAGAACCAACTTTGCTAAGCAATCTTTTTGGCGATGTTCTCCCGCCAAAGTCCTGACACTGGAAATCGGGGAATTAACATCTATTTATCCCCTAAACAGCGACATTATAACAAACCTATGACGCACGTCAATGATTTGTTAAATCATGAAACCATCCCTACCTTGCCACTGACAAAATGGCAAGGTGCCGAATTCCGGTTCATAATTTACAAAACCCACACTGGCTGCATCATGGCACGCTTCACTTCGTGACCCAACTCCCTTTTCAGTATCCCGGCAACGGGATGGCCATTCTTCCGGAAGACGCTGCCTACGAACTGGCCACAAAACGCTGGTAGTCACCTCCAGTTTGTTCACCATAAAAACAGCTTTACGTATGATTCCATCTGTCGCTCAGGAATATGTGGCCTACTACCGGGTATCGACCAAAAAACAAGGCGATAGCGGCCTGGGGCTGGAAGCCCAGCGTACCTATATTGAACACTTTTATCAGGGTCGAAATATCATTGCTGAGTTCACCGACATCCGCAGCGGCAAGGAAGTAGCCGACCGGCCCGAACTTCAGCGGGCCTTGGCGCTATGCCGCCAGCGCAAAGCCACGCTGGTGGTGGCCAAGGTAGACCGGCTGAGCCGCAACACCGAGCAGGCACTGGTCCTCTACCGGGAACTCGACGAGCGGCTGGAGAGTTGCGATATCCCTAACCTGGATAAGTTCAGCCTGACGTTATTCATGGCCATCGCGGACCGGGAGCGGGTGCTGACCAGTATCCGAACCAAAGTGGCGTTGATTCAAAAGGTAAAGCGGTCGGGCCAGTGGCGAACGGGTAGCCAGGCATTTCGAAGCGGGAAAGCAAGTCAGAGCGGCACAGCGGTGATTCGCAAAAAGGCCCGCCAGAACACCAATAGCCGACAGGCTACTGCCCTAATCAGCCGATTGTGGGATGAAGGCCACAACTACACTCAAATAGCCGGGCAACTCAATCAGGATGGTTTCCGCGCACCGAGGGGAGGGGCTTTCGGAGCAATGCAGGTTAAACGTCTCTACGAACGAACGTTGCAGAAACTACCCGTTGAAATCGACTTATAGGGATCACCAACATTTCTACGAAATATTCCATCGAAACTACTTTGATACCTTTTTTCCACTCTACCCGACAAAAAATCAATGGCGCAAATCAGTCAGACTAATCTGACATAATTTGCGCCCTGAATTACTATAAAATGTTAGCAACAAATTTAAAAAAATTCGTAACTGTTTAGGTACGCATTTTGCTGGTTCTAACTTGTGGTAGAGACAAATGATATCGGTGAGTTGAAAGCGTTGATTCCCAGCTTACTGGCTGAGGTCAAACGCTTGACCACGTGCGTCAACGAACTCGAAACGGAAAA
>JBBRUB010000091.1:0-9020 GCA_038248175.1 Cytophagales bacterium
ACCTACACCCGTATCGAGTGGATTCAGTCGCGGTTTGTAAAGGATTTGACGCAGAGTGCCGACGGTAATTACTACGGAATAATTGCCGGGCAGCAAACCTTTACGGGCTTCGGTGCTAACGGGAAGGTGAGTTACGAAGACCTGACAGATAAAAACGTGCGTGTCAAACTGGAATCCCGGCAAACAACCATCGACGGGCAGAAGGTTGACAAATGGCGCATTCTGCTGGGTGATGTGCGCGTAGCTGCCGAGCAAAACTAATGTAATCATGTCTGTATCAGTCTGCTGGTTCGTTTGGTTAACCACCAGCTTTTTATGGCTGACGGGAACGGTGCGGGCGGCTCAGCCCTGCCTGCGGCTAACCGGACTGGTGCAGGATCACGCCAGTCGGCAGCCCGTAGCAGCCCGGCTGTACGCCCAAACAAAGGTGGGGCGACTGGCCCTCGGCAACAGCAGCCAAACCGGGCAGTTTACAGTCGATATTACCTGCGAGACCGTGAATCTGGTAATTGAATGCCCCGGCTACCGCACTCAGCTACTACGTCTGAACGCGGCCCGTCTGCCCGTTACCCACGAGCCGGTTGCCGTAATTATTCCACTCGTGGCCGTCGATAAGCAGGACCGAACCCGGCCCTACCAGCAAACCGAACAAACGCACTACGAGCAAAGCCGCACACCCTCTGCGTCCGGTACAGCCACCCGGCCCCAGCATAATCTGTTCACGATCAACGACGCCCTGTCGGGCCGGATTGTACCGGCGTCGGCCTGTTTTGTCTTTACCAGCACCGGCCAGAAACGCTGCCTGACCACCAATACCGCCGGGCAGGTCCAGATCGACTTCCCGACGAAAGATATTGTGGCGTTTGAAGTGTCGGCCCCCGGCTATCAGACGTATCTGGGAAACCTGACTATTGATAAGTTAAATGGACAGCTGCGCGAATACACCGTTCGGCTCACCCGCGAACTGACCATTCTATCGGTGCGGCTCGGCAGCCTGGCAGGGCCTGCCAACCTGCGCGATGAAGCCACTGGCACGGTAGTACCCCTGACGCCCATGCCGGGTCTGCCCGCCGTGCTGATTAGCAACCGCGTGTTTCCGAAAACGTATCAACTGACCGTGCAGGAGGAAAACCAAACCGTGCGCTATCAGCAAAAAATAACCCTGCTCAGCGGCTTGAACGTAGTACGGGCCGTTGCTGGGCCAATGGTCGCACTGGTTACCGATTCAATGACCAACAAGCCCGTAGTGGCAATGCCCCGGCCCGGGTCGTTGCCGTTGCTGTATTTTGAGCAGGGCAGCCATACGTTGCGGCCCGACGCCCAAACCGTTTTGCGCCAGATAGCCACTTACCTCAGGCAGAACCCCGACGTTAAAATCCGGCTGGTGGGCCATGCCGACCGCGAAGGCGACGAACGGCTGAACCAGGCCCTTTCAGAAAATCGGGCCAAAGTGGTGTCGAGCTTTTTGTTCGCACAGGGCGTGGCCGATGCGCAGATGGAAATGAAGGGTATGGGCAGTCGGCACCTCATTGCTCCCGGCGATACCGAAGAAAATAAAGCCCTGAACCGGCGGGTTCAGCTCGAGTTTTTGACCACACCAGATCCATAATCATGCGAACCGTTATCTCTTCTCTGACCATTGGCGGTCTGCTGGCACTGGCGGTACTGTCTGGCTGTCATCAGGAACCTGCCCTGCCCACGTCAATCGTCCCGTTTGGGTGCCGGGTGTCGCAGGTCGATTATATCGATACCACCAGCCGGGCTACGTATCGATATCAATACGATCTGAAGGGTAACCGCACGGGCAGTACCGATGGTAGTACAACCCGCGCCTACACGCTGGACACCACCAGCGGATACGTGACCAGCCAGGACGTAAACGGCATTAAACTGACCTACCAGTATGACGGAACCCCCAAACGGATTAGCCGGATTGCGGGTGGTTCGGTCAGTTACGTCTATACCTACGACGGCGACAAACTGAAAACCTACGTCGCCAGCGAGAACGGACGTACCATTACCTACACCTTCTCGGACGGTAAACTCACGGCAGTAACGGGTGTTCCGGGCGAAACCATTACTGTGGCCAACGGAAAAATAAGCCAGCGCACCGATGCAGCAGGGAATTCCATCGCCTACACCTACACCGGAGACAAACTAACCCAAACCGAATTTGCCTCGCCAACGGGACGCCGGGTCATCACATATACTTACGACGCCAAATCGTTTTACACCAACACGGGCCTGTTTTTTCGGGGATTTCCGCGCATCCCCACGGCGCAGCCCGGCGCGGAAATTCAGCCGGGGCCAGGTCTCGATAACATTGGCGGTCCGGTAAACCTGAACACCCCCATCAACAGCAGCCGTGATCGCATTGGGCTGGACGAAATTGGCGGACTGGTGCAGATCAACAATTACCAGACCATCGGTATCAAACAGTACGCAAAGGGAGCCACCGAAACCCTGGTCTCAGACCGGACGCTACGGTACACGCACCAGTACAATGCCGATGGATATTCGCTGGGTTACTCCCGGACCGACGGAGCCAGGGCGCGGTTTTACTACACCAACTGCAACTGATACGCTCATGAAAAGCCCCGTACTTTTTATTCTGATGTTCAGTGGGCTACTGATTGCCGGCGCACCGGAAGCCGTGGCACAGTCCCTGGCACAGTCGGCCCGGCCCGCTCCGACTACGGACCTGAACGAACGGGATGTCAGCCTGATCAGGATAGCGGCCCGAAAACGGCTGGAATTATTCAACCTGATACTGAACCATCTGAGTGACCGGGAGAACACGGAGTTTGATAAAAAAGAACTGATGGATAAAACGTATCTGCCCGGCGACGATCAGGTATTTGAGAACGATCAGGTCCTGGTTGATGATGACGTGAACCCTAACTTCACCAAAGCCGGTAGTGCCGCTCAGCCGAACATAGACGAGTACCTGAAAATATTCGACTTAGGGTACGCCAAGGTTACCACAACCAACACCATCATTTTTACGCCCCTGCAAATCAGGCCCCCCGTACAAAACGGCAAGCAGGTATTTGTAAAGCTATTTTTCAGATCCAATTTCAAAGGCAGACACAGAACCATTCAACAGCCTTACCAGACTACAGAGCGCGTTATGGAGATGCAGGCCGAGCGGGCGGGTAACGACTGGCAGGTGCGGGTGGTACGGCTGGGTTTTATCCTCCCCGGCGAGGAAAACACGATGCTTGCCCAGACCAAAGCACCAGCTGCCAACAATGGCCGTCCAACCATTCCCAATAACCTGAGTATCAACAGTCCGGAAGTGCCGTTTCGCCAGCCAGACAGGAACACGACGGTTACGTTGAAATTCAATAAGTACTGGCTTCAGGTGGTGCAGTCGGGCAGTGTCGATGTACCGGTAGGGTTCTATGAGCGACGTAACGAAGGGTATTTTTACGATGACCGGACCTCCATTGAGTTTCGGGATAACAGTAATCAGTTTCTGTTCCGAAACGGGCGTGATTATCAGGGATTCGTGCGGCTGGTACCTATCGTCTCGTCGTCGCGCCCCGCCACTGACCCAGTCAAAACAACTCCACAAAACCCACCCCAGAACGTAGCAGAAACGCCTAAACCAGCAGTACGTAAACCGGCAACCGTACCGACCGATACCACCCGTGTTGCTGCCGTTACCCGAAAATTACCCGAACCACAGCCGAAGCCGGTCGCCGAAAAAGCCGTTGTGCCATTTCCCGCCCCGAAACTTTCTCCGCCAACCGCAGCCCAGGCACTGCCCGACATTACCAGGCGGGCCATAGCCGCAGCGGATAAACCCGTTATCAAACTAACGCCAACGCCGATCTACGAAAAAACACCTGCCCCGCCCGTAAAACTGGCAAATGCGCCCGCTACAACCCCCGCCCGGACGCCTGCATCCCTACCCAAACCTGACACAGGCCGGACGTTGGCCGCATTGTCCCTGCCGCTAAAAGTGGGCAAAGCCGAATCGACGCCTGCGAAACCCGCCGTACCAGTTTACGAAAAGAAACCACCTATAAAGCCCGACCTGACCACGACCCTGACCGCCGACGCGAAGCGGCAGAAGGCACGGCTACGTACCCTCGGAGCTATTCAGGTAGTGGTCGGTTTAGCCGGGCTGGCCGGTAGCTACGTGGGCTACTCAGGTATCAAGAAAGATTATGACGCCTATACCGCGCGGGTCGATAAACTCAACGCAGAGTACAACAACTGGCGCGACCTGGCCCGGCAACCCACCGGTGGCCCTCTCTCGCCCATGTCCATTACAACCTACGGCAAGCCGGGTATCTACGGTGCTTACGCCGGTGGGGGCGTCAGCGTACTGGCTGTAGTAAACGGCATCAAATCGCTCAGCAAAGCCAGTAAGATAAAGCCGAAACCGACAAAGTAAATCTCCTGATTACCCAATGAACCATCCAATCCATACCAACCATGAAACGACTCAATTATCTTCTGCTCGTGTCCATGCTGCCGCTGCTTGTCGCGTCGGTAGCACGGGCGCAGTCGCCCCTAACGCTGAACCTATCTGATACCGATGGCAACGGCAATAAATTCGACGGGGTTGTCTTGTATTCGGGAAACCAATACGGCGACGCATCCATTTACGCCAGATTCGGCGGCAGCGGTACCCGCTATTTTGAGGTGCTTTCGCCCGGCGAAAACAAAAACGTGGTCGTTCAGCAGGACGGTTTTTTTAGCATTCGCCCAACAGGTAATTACGTAGTCGATAGAAGTAAAATACTGAAGTTTGGAGGTTCGTCCGCCAATATCAGCGGTTCAGTTACGATAACAGCCAGGCAGTTGGCCATCAACACATATGCTGTACAGGAAAGTCAGCCTACGCCGGGCGCACGCATCACAACGACCTACCAGACAGGATCGGGTACGTTTCCGGTGGAGTTGGCCAGTGGGAAGTTTGGCGTCCAGTTGCTGGACGCCAATGGCGGCTACCTTCGGGACTTGGCCAATCCAAACGACATGAACGGGCTGTACACGAGCCGTGAGAGTCTTGGGTACAGCAAAGGTGATATCCGGAACATCACGGCAGACCTGCCTGGGGATCTTGCTCCTGGAACCTACAAAGTGCGGGTCGTGACGCGGGGGTTGCAAAAGAACGTGCTGGGTATCCCCAGTCCTGCGTTTACCATTAAGGCACCCGTTGTCAAACAGACTATTAGCACGGTGTCGGTCAGTAGGGGAGACATTTGTCCGGGGCGGGATGCGTTTACAGTACAGTTCCGTCTTAGTGGCAACCCAACTACGGTTTACGTAGCGCAGCTATCGGACGAAAATGGAAATTTCAACAACCCAAAAAATATCGGTTCTAACAAAGTATCACCCGTTACCACCGACCCGCAAACAATGGGTAGTTCGTCGCCGGGGACCTATAAAGTCCGGGTTATTGCCAGCGATAACAGTGCTGATTGGGATGGTTCGTCGGTCTCGATTACGTTCGCCCGGTCGTCTTTGCCGGTGGTGAACGAGATGAGTTATTGCGCCAGCTCGCCCCAGCCATTGCGGGCTGATGGAAAGAGCCTGTTTTGGTACGGTATTTCCAGAGATAATCAGCCGTATAGTGGATACAACAAAGCAGAAACGCCCCCGTCACCAACCGAACCGGGCTTCTACCGGTACCAGGTTACCCAAACTGTTGACGGGTGCCAAAGTGCACTGGCTGATCTAAAAGTTACCGTAAAGCCAAAATCCAGCCCACCGGGAGATGCTACACGCGAGGTGTGTCAGAATGAACCGGCGCAGCAACTGACTACCAACGCGCAGAACCCGATCTGGGCCGGTGGCAACAGTCAGGCCCCTACCGTACAAACAGGTACGCCCGGTACGCAGACCTTCAAACTCTCGCAGGAAACCAACGGCTGCCGCTCCGACCAGTCCACCATAACGGTACGAATAAAGGCGTTGCCTGCCGCGCCGGGCGTTACTGTTCCCAATGTCATGTGCCAGTTTGGACCTTCGCAAAAGCTGACCGCCAGCGGAAACGGCCTGAAATGGTACCGCGCCGATGGTAGTCTCATTGGTGCCGACGCGCCCACGCCTAACCTCGGTAACGTTGCCACGCAAACGTATCAGGTGAGCCAGACGGCAGACGGTTGCGAAGGACCCAAAGCTACCATTGAACAGGCCTTTAAAGCAGCCCCCGAAAAGCCCAAGATCAGCCCGTTTCAGGTCTGTCGGCTCGATCCTGAAAAGCCGCTCTCGGCCACCGCCCTGTCTGGTCATAAACTTATCTGGTATGGCCAGAGCGAAACAGGCGGTACGGCCTCGGCAACTGCGCCGGTTATAACCAGCGGCACGGCCCTGCGTACTATGTATTACGTAAGTCAGACGCAGGAAAGCACCACCTGCGAGAGTCTGCGCGAGGGGATACCGGTTGTTGTAGCCAACGCGCCCGGCCCGCCCAGTGTCAATGCCAGCCAGACGGTTTGCCTGAACACTCCGCCCGTGTCACTTACCGCCGGGGGCGATGCCCTGTTCTGGACGGCCAGCAGTGGGGGCGGGCTAACCTCGCCCGAAGTAGCCCCGGTACCGCCTACCAGTGCAGCCGCTACGTACTCTTATACGGTAGTGCAGCGGCTGGGTACCTGCGTGAGTCCGGCCAGTACCATTACGTTCACGGTGCGGCCGTTGCCCGCTGCGCCGGTGGTCAAGCCGCTCCAGATTGCCTGCATCAACGACGCATCGTTCACGCTGTCGGCCACGGCCCTGAACGGCCATAAACTGACCTGGTACGATAACGAGCAGCGCAAAAATCCGCAGTCGTCGGTAACGGTAGCCACCGGCGCGGCTGCTACCAAAAACTGGTTCGTGACCCAGACCGACGACAACGGCTGCGAGGGTCCGGCTACGCCCCAAACGTCGCGCATACTGGCCAAAGCCACCGCCCGGCTCTACGGCGACGATGAGGTTTATTTCTTCGACAGCACCGCCATCCGCATTCAGTTGGGGGGGGCAGGGCCGTGGAACCTGACGCTCTGGAACGACAAAGTAATTACCAACAACCTGACCAACCCGCTGGTGGTGTGGGTGCCGCCAACCACCATAACCCGAGCCTACGCCCTGAAAGCGTTGAGCAACGAATGCGGCACCGGCACACCGTCCAACAATTACGAAATCCGAATCGTTAATCGCCCCGTTGTGACCGCCGTTGACCCCGGCCTGCCCGAGGTATCGCTGACAGCTTATCCCAATCCGGTCATTGCTGATGTTCGGGTTGACTGGCGGGCAATTAGTCGGGCTACGGTGGTGCTGCGGGTGCTGTCGATCACGGGCAGTGTAGTCTGGCAGGTGGAACGAACGGCCACGGGTGCGCAGCAAACCGAAACGATACAAGCCGGGGCGTGGGCTGCCGGAGTATATACGCTGCAACTTCAGGCAGGTGCAAACAGGGTGGAAAGCAGGTTGCTGAAACTGTAAGTGTATTGGTTATATACGTCAGAATTCCGGTAGTACTACCCAGTAAAACGTAACAACGCGCCGGTTGGGATCGTTGAGCGGTACTGATGCCGCCGTACCGCGCGGGAGTTCTTCGCCACGGCCCAGTACCGAAATTTGGATGTCCATTGGCTCGCCACCGTCGCGGGTCCGGGTTTTGATAATCGTTTCGAGTAAGCCCCGGATCGTTCCAGCCCGGAGTTCGGAAAGTTTTTTGTTCAAGTCACTGCTGGTAGGTTCTGAAATCCGGTCGTCGCGCTGCAACCGCCGGGCCAAATCCAGATATAGGCTGCTGCCGGGTTCAACGGGCGTTGCGTCGGAGTAGCCGGTAACGATGATCTCGCCCCGCAGTTTTCTGGCTGCCTGCCGATACTTTTCTGAAAAGATGAACAGTTTCTCAACAATAGGCCGGAAGCGTTTGAGGCCTTCTTTGGTCTGACTGGCGTTTAGTGTGAAATCGCCGGGTCGAAACAGGGTTTTAATTTCGGACTTGCTGAACGTTTCGCTGTTTAGAAATCCAACGATAACCTCGGTCTTTTTGTCTAAAATTCGCAGCGTCTCCGCCGATTTCATTACGGTGGTGTTGACCGCATTTAGTACATCGCGTTCGCGTTTTTTGCTCTTACCCGTCGTGTATGCATCTACGTCGGCAATGGCTTGCTGAAGTTCCTGCTGCTGGGTGTTGATGGTGACTCGCTGACTAACTACGTAAGTTTGAATGCTGCTGTCGGCAGAGGCCACCACCCGCCCGTCGGCAGAGGCTCTGGCCGACTGTTCGCTCATTTTATCGAGCAGTTTCAGGCTATTTTCCTGCGCCTGAAGGGACGCCTGGAGAGCCTGAGATGAGCGTTTCACCGCCGTTGTATTTCGCGAACAGGTGAAAAAAACGAAACAGATCAGGAGGGTTGTGGAGAGAAGAGTTCTGGACATTGATTAGGGGTTTACTTCGGAATCGGGTACAAACGTAGCACTGGTTTTTTTGGCTGGTTTACGGGGCTGTTTAACCCTGGCGGGGGTAGCGGTTAGTTGGGGTTTGGTAGGCCGTTCAGGCGGGCCATGGGCAGACATCAGGGTCTTTTGCAGACGGGAGATGCGATTTTTCAGGGCTGGGTAGGGTTTTAGCGCGTAGGCAGTCTGATACCAGTCGATGGCCCGTTGCTGATACCGGGTATCGTTGGTGTTGGTAAATGCCACAATTGCTTTGCCCCCCCCGGTAGAACACAGGACGTAGAGCGAATCAAGCGTAAGCTGGTCAGCGGTCTGCCGATGGGTAGTGAACGATGCGCGGGCAGCGGCAAAAACGGCGGCTTGATTCTTCGGCGGAATCTCGTCCAGACGCGCCAGTAGCCGCCCATGCTCCCGAACTGATGCTACACCATGGCTGGAAATTATTTTGCCCGACAGGCCAACCGGCGCAGTGACTTCGTTATGGTCCGCGTCAGGAGTTAGTACACGAACCGGCTCTGGCATTGGGCCCGCACCGAACCGCTGCAAAAAGATATATCCCACTGGCAGGGCCAGTGCAACGAGTAGCGCAATCAGTCCAATTTTCAATC
>JBBRUB010000092.1:0-9019 GCA_038248175.1 Cytophagales bacterium
GTTACGACGTTGCCATTACCAACTATCTGAGGCTGGTTTTGGGCCATGGCCCCGGTCAGCGTCAACAGTGACGCACAGACAGCGAAGAAAAATTTCATAAGATTACGTTTAGTTTCTACCGGAAAGACGCGGCCTACGGAGTAAACGTTGCGCTGGCCCGATGAATATGTATCAGTCCTGTTTGATTTACTGAGCGCTCATAAAAAAAGCGTCTGGTTTTCCCAAACGCTTTGCTCACCAAACTTTATAACGATCAGGCCCTGAAGGCAGGGGCAAATTCATTATTGGCGAAATCTTCGAGCTTGATTTTACCATACTGTGCGGGTTTATTGGCGAAAAAGTCTGCCTGATATTCACCACCGCGCATGGCTGAGCCAAGGTTGGTATATTCGGTGGCGATTTCGTCGTTCATGCCCGCCTGAAGCATCCCCTGCTTATTTTGTTCATCAGTAAAGACCACCCAGGGCGTTTCGGGCTTCTCAACAGCCGTACCCAGCACACGGGCAATTTCGGCCCCGGTGCGCTCATCGCCCGCAAGGTAGCGCACCTGCGACCCGGTGAAATTCAGGTTGAGCAGTTCTTCCAGAGCCGCGTCGGCAATGTCATCGGTGTGAATCAGGGCAACGGGATTATCGCCGAAGTTGCTGCCCATTATACCCATGCCTTTTACCATACCGATCATCCCGAACAGGTTATACATGAAATACGGTGGCCTCAGAAATTTGCTGTTCAGGCCCGGCACCCGCGCCAGTTTCTGCTCGGCATCGTGCAGCCCATCAACAGGACCGGCTCCGTTGCCCATGTGCGCACCAACGCTGCTCAACAGTACGGCAAACCGAATATCGTTGGACTCAATGGCAGCGACAAAATTATCAGCAATTCGATTCTGAAACGCCCGCCAGTCTGTTGTACTCCAGTCGGCAGGAATAAGCAGGTAAGCGGCATCGGCCCCGGCAAAGGCGTTACGCAGAAAATCAGCGTCGGCTACGTCGCCAACGGCGGGTTTGGCACCAAGTGCGTCTATGGCGTCGGCGTTTTCGGCTTTACTCGTGATAACGGTAACGGTGTGACCTGCTTTGAGGAGACCTTCGGTAATGGGTTTTCCTGTGTGGCCCAGCGAGCCGGTAATGACGTAATGCATAATTCTAATTGGTCTGTTTGGTTGCACATACAATAAAAATCACGAAAAATAATCAGTCGGTGTCACCGAGTGCGCGCGCGGCTTTGAATACCTGCTCCGTAAATTCACTCAGCTTGTCGGGACCAACGGCGCGGGCATACTGCTCGCCGGTGCGTTGCCAGGCTTCGGCAATGGCAGGGCGCAGGGCCTGCCCCGCTTCGGTAGGATAAACCAGCGTTTTTTTGCCCTCTGACTCGCGCCGTACCAGGCGTTTTTGCTCTAACTTCTCCACCAGCCGCGTAATGGTTGAGGGCGTCAGGAACAGCATATTACTCAATTGTGAAGGCGTAATACCAGGTTGGTTTACCACTTCATGCAACAGATATGCGTGCGAATACGACAGCCCAAACTTGCCAAATTCCGCGTCGCCAATTGCCGTAATAGCCCGCGCCAGCGCGTTGGCCGAAAACAACAGACAGGCACTGTACGGCGTGTCTTTGGCGTCGGGCGCAATAGCTGGTTTGGGATTCATTACTGTACGGCGTTGTGTTTGTAAAGGTAACTGACTTTACTTGTATGTACAAGTAACAATAATCCCTGCCGAAGAATTACTTCAAAGGCAGGTGCACCTCGGCCATCATGCAGCGGGCCGATCCGCCCCCATTTAGTTCGATCATCGACAAATCGAACGGCAGCAACGTAGCGTAATCGTCAATCTGGTCAATCTGCGTCGGCGTGAGCGACTCATGCGCCTGTTTCGACATCACCAGCACGAGCTGATTATCACGGGCCAGCACCATGAGCATATTGCCCGCAAAGTGCTTCATCTGCTCCAGCGAAATATCGAAAATTCGCTTACCCATACCTTCCAGCTCCTGACGTACCATAATTCGTTCGTCGGGATTGACAATGGCGGCTAAGCAGACAATGGCGAAGGTAGAGGCAATGCACATCATCACATTGGTATGGTAAACGGCCTCCCCGCTGGCATCGGCGGTATGAAAAGACACCACGCGATAGCCGCTCTGTTTGCTATACTCAGCCAGTACGTCGGGGTGGGTTCGGGGCGAGATACCGGCAAAGGCCACGCGGTGCATCCGGTCCAGCACCATACTGCCCGTGCCTTCCAGAAACTTACCTTCCTGCTCAAAATGGGTCAGGTCGATGACGCGGGAGACGTGAAAACTCCGGGCAAAGTCGTCAATAATATCCGTCCGGCGTTCAACTCGGCGGTTCTCGGCCATCATCGGGTACAGCACCACCGTACCGCTGGCGTGGAACGACACCCAGTTATTCGGAAAAATAGAGTCGGGTGTGTGCGGCTGGGTCGTGTCTTCATAAACGATTACCTCTACCCCCATTGCCTGTAGCTGGCGCACCATCTCGTCAAACTCGCGCTGAGCCTCGCCCTGTGCCACGTCTTTGGTTTCAACAGCCAGTTCGGCATCCTGAAACGCGTTGGACTCGGCGGTTTGCTTATTGAAGGCGAACCGGACGGGGCGGATCATCAGAATACGGTTGGTCGATTGCGTTTGCATAGTGAGTGGGGTGAGTTTGGTAAAAATAGCCTTAAAAATAGCAAAAAAGGCAATAAGCCAGTGATCAAGCCGTGCAAACTATCTTAACTACGGGCTGTTCAGGTGGTTAATGTTTTGTATATTCGTCAAAAAAACAAGTTGCTGTATGGTTACTGCAGAGCGTCGCGCAGCAGGGGCAGGCTCATGCAGTGACTGCCGCCCCGCGCGCGGCTCAACTCGGCAGAAGGCAGCATGATAAACGTATTTTCGATGGTCTCGGGAGAACTTTCGCCCCGCTCGAAGCGGTCCAGAAGTTTGGCCACCGAAATGATCTCGAAACCGGCAGCTCGAAACGCATCGGCGGTCTTCGGGTTGCGGTCGTAGCCCACCACTACGCCATCTTTGAGGGCCAATAAATTGCACGAATCGGTCCACTGCTCACGGGCACCAAAGGGGAATTCGTTGTTTCCCGAATAGATGAACGTCACTGGTTCGGTAACGCCGAGGTCGTTCTGGCTGATACCAGCTAGCAGGTCTTCGAGATTCTCGATTTCCACGGGTTTGTCGGGATGTGCCTTGCTGAACTGCATGATTTTGAGTTCTTCGGACAGGTCTTTCGGCGCGAAAAAGTGCAGTACATCGCGCTTTTGGGCTTCGTCGCCGGTGCGGGCCAGCGAGCCAAGCAACACCCACATATCCCGCCTTACCTGCGTAAACACCGTGTCGATGTGCATATAATCGCGCTTTTTGGGGATCTTGACAATCGTTACGGTGTCCACCAGATCTTTCTCGAACACAAGCCGCATTACCTGCTGGGCTGCGTATAGGGTGGTCCGTTCACTAACGCCAATCATCAGGTGTCGGCGGGCAATCATCATCACGTCGCCCCCTTCCAGTGTTGAGCGCGTTACGTCGCTTTTAGCATCGGCTTCGGGCAAGAGAAAAGCGTGTTCATTATCAGGAATCTCGATGATTTTATCCAGATAATCGGCAAAAATCGGGTGGTTGAAAAAAATGTACTGCGCCAGCAGAGCCTCGCGGGTGCGGGCCTGTTTGGCGGGTTTATTGAGCAGAATATGGTCGTTGATGACAATACCAATATCGCGGGTGAAAATGAAGTTGGGCAGGGGCGCGAACAGCATGGTCTGGTCGGTCAGCGTACCGGAAATCATAATCTTGGCCAGCTCAATGGGGTCGTACTCGTTGAGTTGCTGCTGCGTTCGGAATGCCGTTCGTTCAATACCGCAAATGGCCGAAATCAGCCGGGTACGAATACCGTCGTCAGCCAGTATATCGGAGAGCAAGCACTGAACATCGATTACTTTGTCTGACCGAAAATACGCATCATTGTCAGGTTTATAAAAATCCCGGCTGGAATCGGGGCCGAGGTCGGCAATGCGCCCGCGTACCTTGTCGGGGTCCAGAAAATACAGCAGAATTTTAACGTAGTAGTCGTATTCGTCCCGGCGCATCATGTCGAGGTGAACGATGTCTTCGAAGAGCCAGTCCTGCGCTTTAGACGGAATGACCTTGCCCAAACCCCGATCCGGGCTATGGATAAGGAGCCGCCGAAGGGTACCTATTTCGGACGATACGTTGATAGTATTGAGGTTGTTTTGTTGCGGGTTTTTCATAAAAAAAATCGGCAGACCGGCGTTGGTGCGGGCCTGCCGATTGGCAAGATACAGAATCGAAAGCTACTTACTCACATTGCGTTTCTTCTCCGCCACAACCGTCATGGTGCCGTTCATGATCCGCCAGTGGCCGGGAAAGGTGCAGACAAACGGATAGTTGCCGGGCTGCGCGGGAGCAGTGAACCTGAGCCGGCACGTCTGATCGGGGTTGATTAAGGGCGTGGCGGCAATGACCTGCGGAATGTTGGGTACGTAGTTCCGTTCGGCACCATCTTTAGCGGTAATCATCTTATCGGCAGCCGCGCCGATGCTATCCATGCTTTTTTGGGTACCCACCACCAGGTTATGCTGCATGGCATCGGGGTTTTCCAGTACAATCTCAACGGGTTTGCCCGCCACGACGGTAAATGTCTTTTTGTCGTACCGCATTTCTTCGCGCACCGTTTTCAACATAATCACCGTCACGTCGGCGTCGGCGGGAGCCTGCGCATTCATGCCCCAGGCTTCATAAAGCCGGTTGAGCCGGTCGCGGTTGTCGGGCGAGACGCTGTTGCGCAGGCTGGCCAGAAAATCCTGATCGGCCAGCGGCACGGTGGCTTTCTGCTTCGGATTCCAGCCCCCGGCCACGCCCTTTACAACGGCCTCGCCACGCGCACCGGCTTTTTGCGCCGTGCGTAGCAGCGCAATCACCGAATCGACCGGTGCGATGCTGGCGTAGCTGCGGCTGGCGCGTTCCAGTACGTAGCTGCTCATGCTTGCCGGCGCGCGGAAGATGATAGTTTTGGTAGCGATATTGTTCTGCTCGTTGCCCTCAACAATGACATTGTCACGGTCCAGGGTAGCGGTGATGGTGAACGTACCCGCCCGGTCAGAGCCGAGCCAGAAGTCGGTATCCCACGGGCCGTTATTACCTTTGCTGATGGTTACGGTTTCGCCGGGTTTGATACCTGTTTTGTGCGCCACGCTCACGTAATCAACCTTGGCCGGATCGCTGGCACCCGTTGGCCCTTCCGTGCGAATAGATAGTGGAATGGGCGTTCCAGCCAGAATGACCACATCACCGGCGTTGGTTACGTCCACGTCTATACGCGTTGACTGCCGCATTTCGGGCGACTCGACGGTAGCCCGGATGGCTGCTATCATTAGGTCGGGTTTATTGGCCTGTCTGACCGCAGTTTGGTTATTTAGTTGCGTTTCTGCTGACGGTTCGGGGGCGTTAGGACCACCGCTGGTCTTTGCGGGCGTCATGTGGTGCTGATGGTCGGTGGGCAACGGGTTGGCTGGTGCATTCACGCCCAGTTGCTTCAGATAGGTTCTCAGCAGTTGGCCGTTGTTGCGGTTCAGGACCAGCGCAAAGGCGTCGGGCAACCAACGGTCAGTCACTTCACTGGCGTTGGTCAGCCGGGCCAGAACGGCCTGCTCTACGGCGGGGCTTTCAGGCATTTTGGAGAAGGCCAGCAATGTGTTCAGTACCACCAGTGGTTCGCTGTCGTTCAGCATCCTGTTCTGCAACAGTTCGCTGGCGGCTGCCTGAGTATAGGGCAATAACTGCACCGCCGTTTTACGAACGCCCGCCGAGGGGTGCTTCAGCGCGGCCATGCTGCTGCGTTCTGCCGTGGCCGGGTCCAGCCCGTGCAGCGTCCAGAGCGCGTGAATAACGGCGGGGTTATTCCCAAATTCGTCCACCGATTTATCGTTCAGCAACGCAACTAACTGCGGCAATACGTCTTTGTTGTTGCGCTCTACCAGCAGCCGCTGCGCCGTCATACGCCAGAACATGTTGTCGTTCTTCAATGCGGCTACCAGTTCTGCCGGGCGGTCTTTGCTGAGCGGCATAGCGGTGTAGGGCGTTGAGGTTTTGTTACCCACGCGGTAGATGCGTCCGTGCGTAAAATCGCGGAGGTCGGTTTCGTAGGCGTTGCCCTTGCCGTTTTGGGCTCCTTTGGGTGTGGGGTTGTGTTGGATGATGTAGCTGTACCAGTCCACTACCCACACGGCCCCGTCCGGCCCGGTTTCGGCAAAAACCGGCGCGAACCACTCATCGGCCCCGGCCATCAGGTTGAACCCCACGCCATCGGCTTCGGCGTCTTCATAATCGGTGCCGACTTTGCGCATTACGTTCTGGTGGACGATATGGCCGGTAGGTTCGCAGACGAAGGCCACGCGATTCCAGTACGGCTTCGGGAAGGCACGGGCGGTGTAAAAGTTATGGCCCGCTGCGGCAGTGAAGCCACCAAATACATCGACCTGCCGTACCTTTTCGGTGATGGGCTTCATGTCTTTGTGGGTATCCGTATTTCGGCCGCCGGTTTCGCGCAGGTGTGGTGCGCCCGTAAAATACCGGTTTGGGATGGGCGCGTACCAGCCGTGCGCATTGTTGGCCGTGCTGCCAAACAAATCCCCCGATTCATTGAAGCTCTGCCCCCACGTGTTGTTGGAGGTGCTGGTAATGTATTCCAGTTCCGACCCGTCCGGTTTAAACCGATAAAACCCCTGTGCAAACCGGGTGGTGTCTTTACTGTTTCCCGGACTGGATAGTCCAACCAACCCCTTAAACCCGGCATACCCCACGCTACCCCAAATCCAGTTGTCGAAGCCGTAATGCAGGTTACTCGGCCCGGCATGGGTATCGAATGTACCGAAGCCAGTCAAAACGGTTTTGCGCAGGTCAGCTTTATCGTCGCCATCGGTGTCTTTGAAAAACAGCATGTCGGGAGCCTGCGCTACGTACAGTCCGCCGTTACCGAAGGTCATGCCGGTGGGAATGTTCAGCCCGTCGGCAAACTTCGTGAAGGTGTCGGCCTTGCCGTCGTTGTTGGTATCCTCGCAAATCACAATGTAATCATCACCCTTGCCATCGGGTTTTCGCTCATTGGGATAATCTTTGGTGATGAGCGCGAAGAGTCGCCCGCGTTCGTCCCAGGCCAGGGCGATGGGGTGCATGACATTGGGTTCATGGGCGAACAAATCGAGCGAAAAACCCACCGGCACCTGAATATGCTTCATGGACTCTTCGGGCGAGAGCGGGAGTTGCTGCATCTGCACCCCGGGCCGTTTTTCGTAGTTGGGCAGTTGCGGGGCTTCGCGGTAGGCAAACGGCTGCGGATTGAGGTCGTCATGCATTTTTTTGACCCGGTCACCCACGGCCCATAAAATGCCGCGCTCCAGCAACTGCTGAAATTTCAGATTATTCCAGGTGCGGTCGTCGTGGCCGTAGGCGGTATAAAACATCCGGCCTTCGCCGTAGTTGCGGGTCCAGGTGTAGGGTTCCTGAAGGGCATCGGGGCGACCCGCTGCGACTACGTTGGCTGCATCCTTGCCGGGCTTGATATCACGAACACTCAGCACATTATTGTCGGCACGGAGGTGAGTGTGTACGTAGGTTTCGTCATAGACCTTAAACAGCGGTACGCCTTCCAGAATCGAACCCGGCTTTTTCAGCATCTGCAACTGAATGGTGTCCATACCATGCCGAAAAAACTGCCCGCCCACCAGTGTATCGACATAGGCCCGCGAGTTCCGAAAACACCACGACGCGCAGTGTACCGGAATCAGCCCGTGGCCGGACGCTACGTAATCCAGCAAGGCGCGTTCCTGCGGTTTGGACAGGCTGTCATAGTTGGCATAGACGAGCAGTGCGTCATACTGGTTCAGATTGGCCGCGTTGAGGTCTTCGAGCCGGTCGGTATAGGTAAAGTTGATGCCTTTTTTACCGAGCGCGGCCATCGCTTCTGCCACCCGCTCGCGCGGCTTATGGTGGCTGTTGTCGCCCAGAAAAAGTATTTCCGTCCGGCGTGGGATACCGCTCTGCGCCGACATATCCTGCGATGTGTTGGCGGGTTGCCGGGTACACTGGGCGAGCAGGGCCGTGAGAGTCAGGAGGAAAAGCATTTTTTTCATTTGAATTTTTTGGCCGGTTATAAGCACAACCTGTAAAAGCAACGAACAGGCATTTTCTAACACGTTACTAATCTAATCCCAATACTGCCTTAACCAGCTCCGTCCACTTTTGTATCCATAAACACGGCAACGCGGTTGCCATAACCATTGACCAACATGTTAATTAAAACGAGCTTACTCACCTTGTGTGTCCTCATGGGTATGGATCAGGCCGCATCGGCCCAGTCGAAAAAACGGGCAACCCGGCAAAAGGTAGCCACGCCAATTGCGATCGACTCTGCCGTCTGGCGGGCCGATCATTATGTCGTTGACCGCGACTCGGCCTACACGGATCCGCGCATCGGGCTGCGCAAACTGATGGGCGGCAACCGCCGGTTTGTAGAAGACAAGAGCATCAAGCCCCGGCAAGACCGCGCTACGCTGATGGATGCAACAAAAGGGCAAACACCTTTTGCCACCATTGTGGGCTGCTCAGACAGCCGCGTACCGAACGAGATTATTTTCGATCAGGGCGTAGGCGATCTATTCATTGTGCGCACGGCGGGTCAGGTAATGGCGCAGGCTTCGTATGGCAGCATTGAGTATTCTCATTTGGTACTGGGGGCCAAACTGATTGTGGTACTGGGCCATCAGGCCTGTGGTGCGGTAGATGCCGCTGTGAAACGCCCCAAAGGCCTGCCCGGCCATATTTCTACGCTGGTCAACAGCATCAAGCCAGCTGCCCAAAAAGCCCGCGACACGGGGGGTACGGCCAGTGAGATACTCGACATCGCTATTCGGCAGAACGTAATCGACCAGGTTCGGGAGTTGCGGGAACTGGAACCCGTACTGTCGGGCCAGTACACCGA
>JBBRUB010000093.1:0-9000 GCA_038248175.1 Cytophagales bacterium
CGATCATCATCTTATCAAAATCCTGAACTCCGGAGAGTTTGCCGTTACCCTCAACGACGCCGACCTGCAAACAGCGCAGCAGCCCGGCGGCTCTAAAAAACTGATCACGAAAATTGCAGAAAAAGGCCTGCGCTACGACCTTACCGTACCCTTTGCCCGTTATGTAGTGATGAACCGGAATGCCCTTGCGCTACCGTTTAAGCGCTACCAGATACAGCCCGTATGGCGGGCCGACCGCCCACAGCGGGGCCGTTACCGCGAGTTTTACCAGTGCGACGCCGACGTAGTAGGTACTGATTCGCTGCTGTGCGAAGCCGAAATTATACTAATGATCCACGAAGTGTTCCAGAACCTCGGTATCACTGATATGACGCTCAAAATTAACAACCGTAAGATTCTGGCGGGCATTGCCGAAGCTATTGGCGTACCGGGGCAGGAAGCCATCCTGAGCGTAGCCATCGACAAACTCGATAAAATCGGACAGGAAAAAGTGCTGGACGAATTGCGCGAGCGGGGTTTTTCTGACGATGCCCTTACCAAACTCAAACCTCTCTTTGCCAACGTGCCGGAGGGAGGCATATTGGCCACATTGGAGCGGTTACGTCAATGGCTGTCCGCGTCCGAAACGGCCCAAACCGGACTTGCTGAACTGGAACAAACCCTAACTTTAGTGCAGCAATACGGCCTGTCTGGCAAGGCATTGCGTGTGGAAATCGACCCGACGCTGGCGCGGGGACTTTCCTATTATACCGGCGCCATCTTTGAGGTAAAGGCCAACGCCGTAAGCATTGGCAGTGTAGGCGGGGGCGGGCGGTACGACAACCTCACCGGCGCGTTCGGGATGCCGGGCTTGTCGGGCGTAGGTATCTCGTTTGGTGTTGACCGTATTTACGACGTCATGGACGAGCTGAACCTGTTTCCGGCGGGGGCGGGGCAGGCAACGCGGGTTTTGCTCATACCCTTCGACGAACCGGCCCGTGCCGTTGCCCTGCCGCTTTTACGCCAGCTCCGCCAGACGAACGTAGCCGCCGAAATGTACCCCGATCTGGCCAAGGTGAAAAAGATGCTCGACTACGCAAATGCAAAAAATATCCCGTTTGTGGTCCTGATCGGTTCTGAAGAAGTGCAAACTGGCCTTCTCTCACTCAAAAATATGATTACCGGCGAGCAGCAGAAAATACGGGCGGAGGACATTGCAGGAGCCGTAGCTACCTGAAAACGAATAAGCCCCGTTTCTGGGCTGGAAATGGGGCTTATTATTCATTTAGTAGGAAGAATAAGTGCCGGGTAAAAGGAACTACAACGGCTACAAAAGCAGCTTGTCAGGATCAATCAGTACGATAGTGAAATGATAACCACCGTACAAGAGACGCGGGTGTTAGCACAGTGGCCGGGGATGCGCTCGATGATAACAACGATGACGCTCATGAAAGGCTTATAGGTATTCGATGCGTCGCTATGAACTGGGTCATAACCATGAACGTCGCATGAAAACCCGACTGTTTGCGTTTATGTGGCGGTACTGTGCCAGATGACTACCTTCTAACTGGTTGTCTGGGGAGAGTAGAATGTCCCTTTTCTGGAAATAGGATAGACAGAGTTGCCTTACTTTACAGGTGGTGGTTTACATTTGTTACGTTTCGTGTAGCAATATGACCATATCCCAATCGACTACCAGGTTCTTTACCAATCAGGAAGAAAATACGCTTCTCAGTAAGATTGACGGTATTTTCACTCACCGCAACATTCATTTCTTTGATGCGCTGGTCGGATACTTTTATGCGTCAGGCTATTTCCGGGTGCGGCCCTACATTGAGCGGGCTGCCGAAGTGAGAGTATTAGTCGGCATCAACGTCGATAAGATGGTGCAGCGGGCATCGCAACAGGGGGTTTTGTTCACAGCCGACGCGTATAAATCACAGGAAGATTTTTTTGAAGTCGTCAAAGCCAATATCCAGCAAGCGAAGTATAGCAAAGTCGTTGAAGATGGGATGTTAGGCATGATTAAGGACATTATATCGGGTCGGTTGCAGATTCGGGTGCATCCGAAACAGAACATTCACGCCAAAGTTTACATTTTTCGGGAGCAGACACGCCACGATCACGGCTACGGATCGGTAATCACTGGTTCCAGCAACCTAACCGAACCGGGCCTGGAGCGCAACTTCGAGTTTAACGTCGAATTGCGTGACGACGCTGACATCCAGTTCGCTAACGAAACCTTTGACCGGCTTTGGCAGGAATCGGTACCCGTAAGCGAGGAGTTTGTGGCTCGGCTCAAGACCGAAACGTTTCTCAACGACCAGTTTACACCGTATGAGGTGTATTTGAAGTTTCTGATTGAGTACTTCGGCAAAAGCATCGACTATGACCCGAATTCAGAAACGGACTTGCCCAAAGGGTTTTTACCGCTCGTCTATCAGGCCGACGCCGTGAACGATGGCTACAACAAGATGGAAAAGCACGGTGGCTTTTTCCTGTCAGATGTAGTTGGGTTGGGTAAAACCGTCATTGCCACCCGCATCGCGAAGATGTTCTACTTTAAAAACGGCTTTCCTGATTACCGCTCCCGCACACTCATTGTTGTGCCGCCCGCGCTGAAAATGAACTGGGAGGAAACGGTCGATAAGTTTGGTCTTGACGGGGTGGACATCGTAACCAACGGCAGTTTGCATAAGGTGCGTAGTCCCGACAAATACGATTTGGTCATCATAGACGAAGCGCATAAGTTTCGCTCCGACACCGCCGGGGCTTATAACGACTTACAGAAAATCTGCAAAACACCCGCCCGTCGGCGACGAATGGACGGGTCGCGCTACGCCAAACGGGTGATGCTGGTATCGGCTACGCCCCTGAATAATTACCCCGAAGACATTGCCAATCAGGTGTATCTCTTTCAGGATAGTAAGGATTCGACGCTGGAAATTGGTAATCTCCAGCACTTCTTCCGGCAGCATATCGACGCGTATCGAAAGCTGAAGCACGAGCCGGATATGCAGGTAGTGAAAGAGCGTGTCCGGCAGATTTATGAGCAGATACGGGTGAAGGTGATCGAGCCACTAACCGTTCGGCGGACGCGCACTGACTTAAGAATTCATCATCTGTACAAAGACGACCTAATTGCGCAGAAAATCAACTTCCCCGATGTTCGTAAGCCCGAGAAGATTCTTTATCAGCTCGCTCCCCATCTCGAAACCCTGTACGACCACACCATCCGGTGTTTGACTCACCCTACCGAGGGGCTGACCTATAACCGCTATCGGGCCATTGGCTTTCTGAAACCGTACAAAAAACAGAAGTACAAGAAGGCCGATATGATTGCTACGCAGTTGGCTAAAATCATGAAGACTATGCTTGTGAAGCGTATCGATAGCAGCTTTCACGCTTTTAAGAAGTCAATAGGGCGGTTTTGCGATGCGACGGATGCGATGGTCAGAATGTTCGACAATGGACGCGTGTTCATTGCCCCGAATTTGCCCGTGTCAGATATGATTAACGACGACCGGGAAGATGAACTCCTTGATCTGGTCACGAGCCTGATTGACACCGATCCCACCATCGACATCTGCACCGCCGATGATTTTGAGCCGGGATTTTACGAGGGGCTATTACGCGATCAGCGGATACTGAATGAATTGTCGCAAGCGTGGGGCAGACTTGGTGACGAAGACCCAAAAATCGAAACATTCATCAGTTACATCGACACGCAACTATTCGGGACTGGCAATCTGGAAAAGAAGCTGGTCGTCTTCTCGGAAAGCAAAGAAACAACCGAGTACGTGGCCCGACGGCTGCGCGAACGGGTTGACCACCGGATTCTGACCGTTGACAGCCACAGTCGCAAAGACCGGATGCCGACCATCCGCGCCAACTTCGACGCTAACCTACCGGCTGATTTGCAACAGAACGACTACGACATTATTCTCTCGACGGAGGTGCTGGCCGAGGGCGTAAACCTGCACCGGGCTAACGTGATTGTTAACTATGATACGCCCTGGAATGCTACCCGGCTTATGCAGCGTATTGGCCGCGTGAACCGGATTGGTACCAAGGCTAAAGAGGTGTTGATTTATAACTTCTTCCCAACCGCGCAGGTCGATAACGATATTGAGTTGCAGAAGAAAGCCATGATGAAGCTCCAGGCGTTTCATGTGGCACTTGGCGAAGACAGCCAGATTTACAGCCCTGATGAAGAGATCGAATCATTCGGACTCTTTGACGACGACGTGGACGAAGAGCGCGATGAGAAGTTGGATTACCTAATGCAGATTCGAGATCTGAAAGAGAAGGACCCCGACTTATTCAAGCGCATCAAGAACATGCCGATGCGGGCGCGGGTGGGCCGCAAAAATCGGTTACAGCCCAGTAGTACCATCTCGTTCATTCGTGACCAGAAGCGTGATGCCTTCTTGTTTGTTCATCAGGATGGCCGGGTGGACGAGCTGACCTTTCTGGAGACGGCCAAACAGTTCCAGTGCGTGGCACATGAGCAGCCCGTTGGGTTACACGATCAGCATCACGACCAGGTGCAAACCGCCGTAAGCCGGTTCCAGTCGCAGGTAGAAGCCGAGAAAGCACAGGATAAGAAGATTGATATATCGCAGGGTCCGAACGAGAAGAAAGCCCTGATGTTTTTAGACGCGTTCCTGACGCTGCCCATCATCGCAGATGAAGAAAAAGTCTTGATTGGCCAGGCCAAAGAGGCCATCCGACGCGGGCGTTTTCAGAATTTACAGCGCGATATCAATAAATTGCAGAAGACGCAGAAAACCGTGAAGGTACAGGCCGGGCCGCGTTCGGCAGCGGTATTGCTCGATAGCTTAGTGAAAGTTCTGAACGGCTACCCGCTTGGTCAGGTCAATGACGACGCTACAGCAATGCCCGTTATTCCTGTAATCATTACGCCAACTGAACCCGCCATCATTATCTCGGAGAGTTTCAGCCCGTAATAAGTGATGTAACGCCCACAGCAGCATGGAACCTAACTACCTTGACTTTCTGCGCGATGTAAAAGACCGCATCCTGCAAAGCCGCTACCGGGCCGCCCGGCTCGTGAACCGCGAACTGCTGCTGCTCTACTTCGCCGTGGGCAAACGCCTGTCGGAGAAGGTAGCCGCTGAGCAGTGGGGCAATAAGGTGATTACCCAGCTTTCGGCAGACTTGCAAAAAGAACTGCCCGGTTTGAGGGGGTTTTCGGCCTCCAATCTTAAAAATATGCGTCAATTCGCCGATGCCTACAACGAACTGATTGAGCAGTCTTCAACTGAACAGGCAAGAGATACTGCTGGCCAGAGAGACGTAATTGGCCAGACGGCATCTGGCCAATTGGACATTGATGTCTTTCTGAGTTTGGGTTTCTCCCATCACGTCCTGTTACTCAACCGGTGTAATAATTTGCCAGAGCGGGTCTTCTACATGAGAAGGGCGGTTGCCAATCAATGGACGCATGAGATGCTGGACTGGCAGATAAAGGCCAGAGCTTATCAGAAAAGAGACCAGACGCTACCCAATAATTTCTCAACAACCCTGCCCGAATCTATTCGCGATACCGCGTTGCAAGCCTTTAAGGATGAATACCTGCTTGACTTCATTAACGTAGAGTCAGACGATGAGCGGGTTATTGAAAAGGGGATTGTGCAGAATATCAAAGCGTTCATTCTGAAGGCAGGCAAAGGATTTGCGTTCATCGGCAATCAACATCGCCTGTTGGTTGATGGTGATGAGTTTTTTGTGGACCTGCTGTTTTACAACCGGCAGTTACGGTGCCTGGTTGCCGTTGAGTTGAAGAAAGGTAAATTCAAACCCATGTACGCTGGCCAACTCAATTTTTATCTGAACGTGCTAAACGATCAGGAGCGGATGCCCGACGAAAACCCGGCCATTGGCATTGTCCTGTGTAAAGAGAAAAACGATAAGACCGTTGAGTACGCATTTCAGTCTATTCACAACCCAATGGGCGTAGCGACTTATCAGCTCAGCTCTGACCTGCCCGACCACCTCCGCGACGTATTGCCCGATCCCGAAACTCTGAAACGATTACTCGATTGACACCCGTACCTGCCATGACCGAAGCTGCATTAAAGACTTTCCTGCAACAACCTTTTTCCAAGAACAACCAGCAAACGCTGCTGAATCAACTATTTGGCGACGCACTGACAATATTTACCCAGCCCCGTATTCTGGTTGAAACGACTGACACCGTCCGGCTGGCGCAGCAAATTGGTTCGGTAGCCCTGAGCGATGGCCGCAACCTCGCTATCATGGATGTAGCCGTTACGGACGCTATTCAAATTGCCCGTAACCGCAAAGGTCTGCGCGACGTGGCCGCCAAATACATCGATCAGAACATTATCCACGGCGCACTGGTATTCTTTCATAGCCCAACGCAGGCTGATTACCGGCTCACGTTTATTGCCCGCTACTCGGCGATTGACCTTGATTCGCTTGAACTGGTCAAAAACGAAACGGCTCCCAAACGCTTCGCTTTTGTTCTTGGTCCCAACGAAGCCTGCACAACAGCATCGCGCCGACTGATGGAGTTGGGCAGTAAGCAGACCGTTGACTTGAAAGCGTTGACCGATACGTTCTCGGTAGAGCCACTGAACCGCGAGTTTTTCAAGCAGTTCAAAGATGTTCACTTTAAGAAAATCTGGCAGTACCTGGCCGAATACCACTGGACTGATATTTTAGGCGATGTATCCTTACCTGAAGATCAGAATGAACGGGATAAGCAGGCAAAACCCATTCGCGACTTTGCCAAGAAAATGCTGGGACGGATTGTGTTTCTGCACTTTCTGCAAAAGAAAGGCTGGATGGGATGTTCCAACGATTCGATAAGCTGGGCCAACGGCGACAGGCGATTTGTGCAAACGCTGTTCGAGCAGTTTGCCCACCCCAACCAGTTTTACAGCCGGTGCCTTACCAAACTCTTTTTCGATACGCTCAACAACCCCGACCGGCCTAATCTTAGTTTTGAGATAGCCGGGCTGGAACCCTGCCGGGTGCCGTACCTGAACGGGGGCCTGTTCGACCGCGATCTGCGACCCGATGGCCAACCACTGGCTGATACTATCGACCTGCCGACTGACTATTTTCGGAGTCTGCTCCAGTTTTTTGACCAGTATAATTTCACCATCGACGAAAACAGCCCCGGCGACTATGAAGTAGGTATCGACCCCGAAATGCTGGGGCATATTTTCGAGAATCTGCTCGAAGAAAATCGGGAGAAGGGGGCCTTTTATACGCCCAAAGAAATTGTGCAGTACATGTGTCAGGAAAGCCTGATTCAGCACCTGACCTACCACCTCACCGCCGAACTCGGCGAAGCACAACAACCCGCCCTCTTGACGGCCATGACCGAACTGATCCGGGATGGGAGCCGGGGCGACGTGAAAAATCGCCAAAACCTGATTACCCAACACGCCCCCCGCATTGAAGAACTGCTGGATACCCTGAAAATCTGCGACCCGGCTATTGGTTCCGGAGCCTTTCCAATGGGGATGCTGCAGGAGATTTTTGCGGTTAAAATGACGCTTGATTTGACGCTGAACCGCGCCGAGGTGAAAAAAGGCATTATCCGCGATACCATCTACGGCGTGGATATGGAAACGGGAGCCGTAGATATTGCCCGGCTGCGGTTCTGGCTCTCGCTGGTGGTGGACGAAGACGAACCCCAGCCGTTGCCCAACCTCGATTACAAAATCATGCAGGGCGATAGCCTGCTCGAATCCTTTGAGGGTGTTAAACTCGACAAAATCCTACAGGAGCAGGAAGTGACTTATGTGGTGGAGAATGGACAGATCGACATTTTTGGGCGCGTAGCCGACCCGCAGATTTCGATGCACTTCTCGGATGAGAAAAAACAGCAACTGCGCGACCTGCTCCGGCTTTATTATGATCCACACGCCCTGAAACAGCGCGGCCTGAAAAAAGAAACCGTAAAGGCGCAGGTCGAAACCATTGTCCACGACCACCTCGATTACAATTTCGAACTGGTGGAACGCTCCCTCGAACGGCGCATTGGTGATCTGGACGATGAAATCATGGATATCGACAAGGCCATGCGGAACAACCCCAATGAGCCAAAAGCGAAGCGCAAGCAGAAGGAAGACCAGATTGCCCGCAAACAGAAAAGTATAGCCGCCCTGCAAACGCAACTGGCAACGGTACGGGCCAGCCAGCAAAAACTCAACGCGCTCGACCCGGCCAATAAGCCGTACTTTTTGTGGCATTTATTCTTCCCCGAAGTGTTTGACCGGGCGGATGGGTTGCCGGGCGGCTTCGACATCGTGATTGCCAACCCGCCCTATATTCAACTGGCGCGGATACCCATTGAAGCCGCTCAATACCAGCGCGAGGGCTACCAGACGTTTGAGAAAACCGGCGACATCTACGGTCTTTTCTACGAGCAGGGAATTCGGCTGCTGCGGCCCGGTGGCGTGTTGACCTACATTACCTCTAACTCATGGCTGCAAACGCAGTACGGCAAACCACTGCGCCAGTTGTTTGCTCAGCAAACCGATCCGCTCACGCTGCTCAACTTTGCTGATACGCGTCTGTTTGAGACTGCCGTTGTGGAAACCAACATCCTGCTGGCTCGCAAGAGTAGCATGCGGAAAGACAATGAGCCGTTTCAACTTCAGGCCGCTACCGTTGGGGCCGACTTCGACAAAGACCGCGAAACCCTGCCCGACTACATTGCCCGCAATGCCTTCACCCTAATCGACCTGCCCGTTGAAGGCTGGAGCGTTGGCGATGCTCAATCTGGCGCATTGAAAAAGTTGATGGACGAGAATGGGAAGAAGCTGGGGGAGTGGAGGATCTCAATAAATTATGGCTTAAGAACTGGATTAAATGAATGCTTCGTATTGTCGGAAGAGACAAAGAAGACTTTAATACAAAAAGACAGACGCAATGAGGAGATTATTGGGCCTGTGTTGAGAGGGCGAGATCTAAGGCAGTACACTATAAATTTTTCTAATTTATCAATATTAATCTCAA
>JBBRUB010000094.1:0-8942 GCA_038248175.1 Cytophagales bacterium
ACAAGCGTCTGGCCGGGTAACTACATCATTAGCCGCTTGTGGCGGCTGGTCGGACAAGAGTATCCAACCTACGGTTTTGCAAAACTACACACGGCTTAGCCTTCGTAAAACTTCACGTTTCGTTCGTGCAAAAATGCTTTGATGACATCGACGTGTACGCACTGGCCCACGTTCAGAAACGGATAGTTCGACACTTTGGTCCGGCGGTTGTTCACCATTACGTCACGGTTCTCAATATCGAACCCGAGGTGTAGATGCCGCGTGGCCGACTGCATTCCGTAAATCAGCCCGTTGGTATCAAACACTGGCCCGCCACTCTGCCCCCGCAAACCGGGTGTACTCATTTCGATGCCCATAATGCCGCTGCTGTCGCTTAAAAGCCGGGTAATAATCCCGTCAATCGGGAAGCGGGGCGTGGTAACGCGGCCTTCGGTAGTCCATTCAATGTCGTCGGTGTTGTTGTTGTAGCGATAGTTGGTGAACTCCGGAAAAGGGTAGCCGAGTCGGCAAAGGCTCCGGCCCGGTTTTACGCGGCTGGTATCGCGCAGGAACGTAGCGTAGCCGTGATACAGCGGGCGGTTGTAGCCTTTAAAGCGCAGAATGGCCAGGTCCTGCGTGGGGTGCATGTCAATGGTCACTTCGCGAAACGAATCGACGCAGCTTACAAAACTGTTGCGCACCCGAATGAGCGTATCGGCCCGAAGTTTGAACCGCTCTTCAAGTTTATTAATCCGGTGAGCCACGTCCTTTTCGCGCAAAACCGCCCGGCGTTCGCCCTGAAAATTCAGGAAATTCTGGTAGATCCCGTCGGCCTGCGTTACAAGTTCAGCAACGTGTTTGCAGGTAATGGCACAGCCCTCTTCATTCACAAAAAAGAGCGTGGCACTGCCCGGCACCACTTCATCATGACCATACAGTCTCACGATAGAATGCAACGGGCGGGTAAACGGATCAACGCGATCAATGGCGTCAACGAACATAAATTAGCGTAATAAGTGCATGTAGAGACGTAATACCTTACGTCTCATTGTCGTCAGCAACAATCGGCGTCGGCAAATTAGCCTGCAAGATAACGAATAGCCGGGGGCGGACGTTACGCAGAAATAGACCGGCAACAACCGGGGCCTCCGTACCTTTGCCATTCGTATGCAAACCTATTACCGATTACTGTCTTTTGCCCGACCGCTGGGCCGATTCCTGACGCCCTTTGTGCTGACCTCGCTGGTGGCGTCGGTATTTGGCGTGCTGAACTTCACCCTGCTCATTCCGCTGCTCAGCATTTTGTTCGATAAAGTCGATCCGGCCCAGATGCAGTGGTTTCTCAGCCAGCCCGCACCCACCCTATCGGCGGGACCGGTGGATTTTTTCCGGTATTACTTCGCGCAGGTATTTCAGCAGCACGGCAAAGCGGGGGCGTTGCAGTTTGTGTGCGTCGTGATTGTAGGGTCGGTGCTGCTGAGCAACGTGTTCAAATACCTCTCGGTGCGGCAGCTGGAGTCGTTCAAGGCCCGGATGGTGGCCAGTCTGCGCGAAGCGGTATTTACGAAGGCCCTCAATCTGCACCTTGGTTTCTTCTCCAACGAACGTAAAGGAAACCTCATCTCGCGCACCACTACCGACGTCCAGGAGGTTGAAAACTCCATTGCCAACACGCTCTCGGCGGCATCCAAAGAGGTGTTTCTGCTCATCGGCTACATCATTGCCTTGTTGAGTATCTCGGTCAAGCTAACCCTGTTTGCTATCGTGGTCATTCCAATTTCGGGCATATTCATTGCCGCACTCGTTCGGCGGATGAAGCGCGACGCCAACGACGGGCAGCAACGGCTCAGTAGCCTGGTTAGTTTGCTGGACGAAACCTTTGGCGGAATGCGGGTGGTCAAGGGTTTTGTGGCCGAAGGGTTCATGCTTGATAAATTTCGCGTGGAGAACGAAGGCTACCGGCACGCCATCCGGTCGCTGGCCAACCGGCGCGAACTGGCCTCACCGTTTTCTGAAGTCATGGGTGTGGCCGTAGTAGCCGGTATTCTGCTCTACGGGGGTTCGCTGGTGCTGAGCGGGCAGTCTGATCTGACCGCATCAGAATTTATCACGTACATCGCCATTTTCTCGCAGGTGACGCGCCCGGCAAAAGACATCAGCAACGCCTTCAGCGGGTCGCAGCGGGGACTGGCATCGGGGCAGCGGGTGCTGGAATTGATTGACACCGAGCCGCTGGTGCAGGACAAACCCAACGCCGTTGCGCTCAGCGGATTTCAGGATCGGATTTCGGTACGTAACGTATCCTTCGCCTACCAGGCCGATACACCCGTACTGCGCAATGTGAACTTTGATCTGAAAAAGGGCAAAACCATTGCCCTCGTGGGTACGTCGGGCGGGGGCAAATCGACCATCGCCGATTTGATTCCACGCTTCTACGACCCTACGCCGGGCGAATCCACGCCGGGCGAATCCACGCCGGGCAAAATTCTGATTGACGGGGTGGATTTACGCGACTGTACGCTGGCATCGCTGCGGGGGCAGATGGGTATTGTGACGCAGGAGAGTATTCTGTTCAACGACACTATTTTCAACAACATCGCTTTTGGTACGCCCGCGTCAGAAGCCGACGTGATGGAAGCCGCCCGTATTGCCAACGCCCACGATTTCATTATGGCCCAACCGCAGGGTTATCAAACCACCATTGGCGACCGGGGGGGTAAGCTCAGTGGCGGGCAGCGCCAGCGTATCAGCATTGCCCGCGCTATCCTGAAAAACCCGCCCATCCTGATTCTGGACGAAGCTACGTCGGCCCTGGACACCGAGTCGGAGAAGCTGGTTCAGGAAGCCCTGACGCGGCTCATGGCCAACCGCACCACGCTTGTGATTGCCCACCGGCTCAGCACCATTCAGTACGCCGACGAGATTCTGGTTGTCAATCAGGGCCGTATCGTAGAACGTGGCCGTCATGACGAATTGCTCTTGCTGGATGAAGGATTCTACCGGAAGCTAAGTACCATGCAGAGCGTATAGTAATAGCCGGTACCCATTTTCGCTAACGCAAGCAGGTTCATTACCAACAAAAAAGGTTGCCCACAGCGAGCAACCTTTTTTGTTGAGAAGACTCAAAAATTACTCCGTCATACCTTTTACTTTAGCCATCTCCTCCTTGATTTTTCCGGTAAACTGTTCGGCGTACGCCTTAAGGCTGTTGCTGCGGCCATATTGCAGGTACGTCGTTGTCAAATCGAGGGCGGCCTGACGCTGATCGACAAACAGTATTTTGAAGTTTTTGTCAATATCACTGCTCAGCGAATCGCCCGTGCTGGCCTGCTGAAGCTGGGTACTCATGGCGTTGATATTCTTTTTTTGCTGTTGCATAAACGCCTGGTTGGGGCGCGACGGTTTAAGCTGGCGCAGAATATCGTTAATGGTCGATTCTTCGGCCTTTGCTGTAGTCAGCATGGTTTGCGCCATCTGCTTCAGCGCGGAGTCTTTACCATTCTGCACTTCTTTGGTCAGGAAATTCTGGATGCCTTCGTTATACACTTTAGCTTGAAATCCGTAGTCGAAATCGGCGTCGCCGGTGGGCTGGAGTTTCTGCATTTTCAGAACCATTGCCTGTAACGGCTCCAGCAAAACGGTTTTGGCTGTATCTGGTGCAACAGCAACGGCACGGGCGGCTCCGGTAGCGGCCCCCATCATGGGTTTAGACTGAGCACAGGCTCCCATCGTACCGATTGTCAGGATGCTGATGGCCACTAAAACTGTACGGTGCAGGAGTGTTGTGTGGGTATATGTCATGGGTATAAAGCGAATTGGTTTGCTGGTTATCAGACTAAAACCTTACAGAATGGTTTAACTCACAGCCGGATAATCTCGGCTCCGATGGCGTTCAGACGGGTGTCTATATACTGATACCCCCGGTCAATTTGCTCGATGTTGTCGATGATACTCGTTCCCTTCGCCGACATGGCCGCAATGAGCAACGCTACCCCTGCCCGAATATCCGGCGACGACATGCGGATGCCTTTGAGCGGCATTTGCCGGTTCAGCCCCACAACGGTAGCCCGGTGCGGATCGCACAGGATAATCTGCGCGCCCATGTCGATGAGTTTATCGACGAAGAACAACCGGCTCTCGAACATCTTCTGGTGAATGAGCAACGTACCCTGCGCCTGTACCGCCGTAACGAGGACGATACTGAGCAAGTCGGGCGTGAAGCCGGGCCAGGGCGCGTCGGCAACGGTCATCATACCGCCGTCCAGGAAGCTCTCGATCTGATAACGCTCCTGCGCCGGAATAAAAATATCATCGCCCCGAAACTCCATCTGAATACCCAGCCGTTTGAACTGGTCAGGAATAATGCCCAGCTCTGAAATCCGGCAGTTTTTGATCGTAATCTCCGACTGCGTCATGGCGGCCATCCCGATAAACGAACCAATCTCGATCATATCGGGCAGCATCGTATGTTCAGTACCGCTCAGTTCCGATACGCCCTCGACCGTGAGCAGATTGGAGCCGATACCGCTGATTTTCGCGCCCATCCGGTTCAGCATCTTGCTCAGTTGCTGCAAATACGGCTCGCAGGCGGCATTGTAAATCGTGGTCGTACCCTCAGCCATGACAGCAGCCATCAGCACGTTGGCGGTTCCCGTCACAGACGCTTCGTCTAAGAGCATGTACGTGCCGCGCAGTTTACTGGCATCGACCTGATAATAGCCTCCGTCGTTGGCGTCGTAGTTGAACTGCGCTCCCAGTTTCTCAAAGCCCAGGAAGTGCGTATCCAGCCGCCGACGACCAATTTTGTCGCCACCGGGGCGCGGGATACGGCCTTTTTTGAAGCGGGCCAGCATCGGGCCGAGCAACATCACGGAACCGCGCAGACCAGCCGCTTTGCGTTTGTAGGCGTCGGTTTCGAGGTAGTCGAGATTAACGTCGCTGGCCTGAAATCGGTACGATCCTTCACCAATTTTCGTGACCCAGACGCCCAAATCACCCAGCAGGTCAATGAGCTGGTTCACATCGCGGATGCCAGGAATGTTATGAATCGTGACGGGTTCTTTGGTGAGCAGCACCGCACACAAAATTTGCAGAGCCTCATTTTTAGCACCCTGCGGAATAAGTTCGCCTTTGAGGGTTCGCCCCCCCGTAATTTGAAAAGAAGCCATTTTTTAGTGAAGAGTGAAGCAAGAAGAAAGAATCGGACCGCCAAAGCGGAACGGGCTAACGCAGATGTGTTGACGTCAGCCCGTTCTTCGTTTTTAACTCGATTTACCGTCTCCGGCGGGGGCCGTTGTTGTTATTACGGTTATTACTCTGATTACCGTCGCGGTTGCTGCTGCCTGAGTTGCGCCCGCCCGTATTGCGGCCCTGATTACGGTTATTGTTGCCGCGCTGCGTGTTGCCTTCGCGGGGGGTACGGTTGGTACGCAGGTTCAGGGTGCTGACGTTGGTAATGCGCTGCGGCTGCACGGTGTCGCCGGTACGTTCGCGGGGGGTGGACTCGACCAGACCCTCAGCCCGGATGAGCTTGATGTCTTCGAGTAGTTTACCGTTCGAGAGTTCAACGATGCTTTCGTAGATCGTCTCGTCCTCAACGGCTTCTTTGTTCCATATCTTGTAAAACTCCCGCATCTGCCGCACGAGGTACGACACAAATGCCCGCCGTTCATCGCCCACCTCGAGCGCGGCTGCTTTGGCAATCAGCAGGTTAATATTCTGGCCGAAGTGCTTAAACTTAAGACGGTGCGTATTGTAAGGAACCCGTTGGGGTTTTTTACCGAGGGATTCTTCGGACGGGGGCGGGTACGGGCTGTCAACGTGGAGCTGGAAGCCGGACATGATGTACAGGTCATCCCACAGTTTATTGTAGTAGTCCTGCCCGTCTTTCATGTTGGGGTGAATCTGCCGCATCAGTTCAATCAGGATGTGGGCGTAGCGGGTTCGCTTTTCGCCTTCCTCGATGTTGACGATGTTATCGACTAATTTCTGGATACTGCTTCCGTATTCTTTCAAGATACAGGTCGGATTGTGATGATAAGACAAAAGTACGAAAAACAGTTGGCACTTGTCAGCCAATGCGGCACCGCTCCTGACTCCGCAAAAAATGGAATTTTTCGGTGGTTTGCACACGAACATAGCAAACGGTTAGTGTTTCTGACAGTCAGCCGTTAATTTTGTACTTTCCAAAGAATTCAACCCGGTGAACCAGTTTGTGATAACTGGTAGCCGATAACTGGTAACTGTAAAATGCAAACGTCAACCTACGTTCCGTACAAGGTTAAAGACATCGCCCTGGCCGACTGGGGTCGGAAGGAAATTAAACTGGCCGAAGCCGAAATGCCCGGCCTGATGGCCCTTCGTGAAGAATACGGCCCCTCGCAGCCGTTGAAAGGTGCCCGCGTTGCCGGTTGCCTGCACATGACCATTCAGACCGCCGTACTCATCGAAACCCTCGTTGAACTGGGTGCCGACGTGACGTGGTCGTCGTGTAACATTTTCTCGACGCAGGACCATGCCGCTGCCGCCATTGCTGCCGCTGGTATTCCGGTGTATGCCTGGAAGGGTATGACCGAAGAGGAATTCAACTGGTGCATCGAACAAACGCTGTTCTTCGGCGAAGACCGTCAGCCGCTCAACATGATTCTGGACGATGGTGGCGATTTGACCAACATGGTGTTTGATGAATATCCCGAGCTGATTCAGCACATCAAAGGGCTGTCGGAAGAAACTACGACCGGCGTTCACCGCCTGTACGAGCGGATGAAAAACGGGACATTGCACCTGCCCGCCATCAACGTGAACGACTCGGTAACGAAGTCGAAATTCGATAACAAATACGGCTGCCGCGAGTCATTGGTCGATGCCATCCGTCGCGCTACGGACTTGATGATGGCCGGTAAAGTGGCCGTTGTGGCCGGCTACGGCGACGTAGGCAAAGGCTCGGCAGAGTCGCTGCGGGGCGTGGGCGTTCGGGTGCTGGTCACGGAAATCGACCCGATTTGCGCACTCCAGGCCGCTATGGACGGCTATGAAGTTGTTCCGATGGACGAGGCCACTCCCCGCGCCAACATCTTTGTAACGGCAACCGGCAACCTGAACATCATCAAAGAGCGGCACTTCCGCAAGATGAAAGACAAAGCGGTAGTCTGCAACATTGGCCACTTCGACAACGAAATCGATATGGCGTGGCTGAATAAAGCCTACGGCAGCACCAAGAGTCAGATTAAGCCGCAGGTGGACATGTACGAGATCGACGGTAAGGAAATTATCGTTCTGGCCGAAGGTCGTTTGGTAAACCTCGGCTGTGCCATGGGCCACCCCTCGTTCGTGATGTCTTGTTCGTTTGCCAACCAGACCCTGGCGCAGCTCGAACTGTGGGCCAACTCGGACAAGTACGAGAATAAGGTATATGTCCTTCCCAAGAAACTGGACGAGAAAGTAGCCGCCATGCACCTGGCCCACGTGGGTGCCAAACTCGAACCTATCGAGCAGGAGCAGGCCGACTATATCGGTGTACCGATGGACGGTCCGTTCAAATCAGAGATGTACCGGTATTAATTAAGTGAAGAGCGTAGAGTGAAGAACGGGCTGACGCATACAAATCTTGCGTCAGCCCGTTCTTGGTTCTTCACTCTACGCTCTTCATTTAAAAAAGCCCAAACCGCTCCATCAGGCGGTCTTTTTGCCGTCTTTCCCATGTAGCACATCGACCTGATCCTTGTGCATCAGATTTATGGTTCATACCCCAACACCAAACGTTCTGCGAGCCGCCAAATTGGGCGCATTGGGCAGTGGAGAGTCATCTATAAAGGCACCGCTGAGTGTTTGCGCTACGGACTGGACGACTGTCCCTATAACGAACAGCAATATGAAGAGGGAATAGACGGGGTTGGTTTTCACGGATGGCGATAGGGGGGTTAGGATATAGTGAAGAAACGCTTCGGTCGCGCGAGTTTAAAATTTGACGTAATTGGCTGGTTGGTTTTTCTATTGACTCACCACAACCTATTCCATCAATGAAAAAACGAATCTACCCAATTCTACTTGGACTCATCTGGTTTGCCACCTCCGCCGTGGGGCAATCATTCAATCCTAAAAAACTACGCGAAGCCACCATTGCCGACCTCCACGCGGCCATGCAACGCGGTAAACTCACCGCCACCAAACTAACACAACTGTACCTCGACCGGATTGCTGCTTACGACAAACAGGGGCCATCCATCAACGCTATTATTCTGGTCAACCCAAAGGCCCTGGCCGAAGCGCACCGGCTCGATTCGCTGTATCGGGTCACGGGTAAATTTGTGGGACCGCTGCACGGCATTCCGGTCATCGTGAAAGACAATTACGACACCTACGATATGCCGACGACGAACGGTACGCTGGCCATGAAAAAGTCAATCCCGCCCGACGATGCCTTTATTATCCGCAAAATGCGGGAAGCGGGGGCCATCATTATTGCCAAAGCCAACCTGGCCGAATTTGCCTACACGGGAAGTTTTTCGGTAAGTTCAATCCTGCCCGGCTACTCGCGCAACCCGTATGACACCCGGCGCACTACGGCGGGGTCGAGTGGCGGAACTGCGGCCGCCGTTGCCGCCGATTTTGGCACCATCGGTCTTGGTACTGACACGGGCAGTTCCATTCGCGGCCCGGCGGCCCATCAGAGTCTGGTTGGGTTTCGGTGTACAATGGGTCTCATCAGCCGCGACGGTATTGCCCCGCTTGCCCTCACCAATGACATGGGCGGGCCTGTTTGCCGCACCGTCGAAGATGCCGTTCGGGTGCTGGACGTAATTGCGGGCTACGATAAAGCCGACACTGTGACGAGGCAAAGTCAGAGTAAAATTCCGGCCAGTTACCGGCAGTTTCTGGATAAAGATGGGCTGAAAGGGGCGCGTATCGGCGTGTTTCGGCAACTCTGCACCCCGGCCAAAGCTGATTCGCAGGTCGTAGCGTTG
>JBBRUB010000095.1:0-8854 GCA_038248175.1 Cytophagales bacterium
AAAGGCGGGCTGATGGCCGAGTCGGCGGTGGGGCAGACCTGTAACGATACGCCCGTTCCGATTAGTCTGGCCGCGTTGCCGGTGCCGCCCGTCATGAAGCTGAGCTTCAATTTCACCTGCCCCAAAGGCACCAGATTAGACGAATCGGCCCTGCCCGCGCAGATCAGAACCCAGTACAGCGAAACGGGCAACGAGCAATGGCGCGAACTGATTACGGCCACCCGGACGGAGCGCAGTGTGGCGTCGTACAAGCTGAAGGTAGGCCGACGCTACGATTTCCGCGCCAGCACCGACGGCGGAGCCACCTGGCCCCTGCGCCAGAACAACTACCTCATCGACAAACCCACCTGGTCCCTCACCATCGACTCACCGACGTATTGCAAGTGAACCCTAAAACACCCAGTTCCTTAGCCCCTCCCCTGTTTTAGGGGAGGGGTTGGGGTGGGGTACTACCGATGAAAATCCTGATCCTCCGCTTCTCGTCCATCGGCGACATCGTGCTGACGACGCCGGTTCTGCGCTGCCTGAAAATGCAGTTGCCGGGTGCCGAACTCCACTACTGCACCAAACGCGCCTTTGCCGACCTCATCGAGCCGAACCCGTACATCGACGCCCGGCATTACCTCGATGGCAGTTTGAACGACCTGATCCGGCAACTCCGCGCTGAACGCTACGATCTGATCATAGACCTGCATAACAACCTCCGTACCCGCATCATCAAAACCCGGCTTGGCGTCCGGGCGTGTACCGTCGATAAACTAAATTGGCAGAAATGGCTGTACGTCCGCTGGAAAATTGACCGGCTGCCCAACCGGCACATCGTGGACCGCTACATGGACACGGTCCTGTCGCTGGGCGTACTGAACGACGGGCAGGGTCTGGACCATTTCATCCCCACCACCGACCGGGTTGCCGCGCACGAGTTGCCGCCAGCGCACCAGACCAGCTACGTGGCCTACGCCATCGGCGGGCAGCACGCCACCAAACGACTCCCCGTTACCCGCATCATCGACCTCTGCCGCCAGCTCGACCAGCCCGTCGTCCTCCTCGGCGACGCCACCGACCGCGCAACGGGTGAGCAGGTTTTGCGAGCGTTAGGGTCGGAGCGAATTTATAACGCCTGCGGCCTGTACCGCCTGAACCAGTCGGCGTCGCTGGTCCAGCGGGCGCATGTCGTGATGAGTCACGACACCGGGCTGATGCACGTAGCGGCTGCGCTCCGAAAGCAGATTTACGTAATCTGGGGCAACACCACGCCCCGTTTCGGCATGTACCCATACCAGACGCCGTTCACCTCACTCGAAAAGATTGGATTGTCCTGCCGACCCTGCTCCAAAATCGGCTCCGACCGCTGCCCGCTGGGGCATTTTCGCTGCATGAACGAGGTAGAGTTGACAGTGCCGAAGTGGCTGATGGAATCGAAAAAGCGGAGTGAATTATTTTGATACCAGCAAGTCTTCTACGCGGGATAGAGATTGTTGAGCGGTGGATAGTTGATCATCATGGCCATATCGTTTCATAGATTCAACTGCCAAACGGTACCACTTTTTAGCGTTATCAGTCTCTTGTTGCTCTTCGTAAACCCTTCCGATCTGGTGGTAAGTACCGCCTAACTCATAAGCATTACCCGTCTTTTCATTCCAGTTGAGTGCCAGTTGGTAGCTATCCAGCGCTTGCGTCCACTGACGTTGCTCTTCGTAAACCATGCCAATCTGGTGATAGGTACTACCTAACTCATAAGCATTACCCGTCTTTTCATCCCAATTCAGTGCCTGCTGGTAGCTATCCAGCGCTTGCGTCCACTGACGTTGCATTTGGTAAACCATGCCGATCTGGTGGTAAGTACCGCCTAACTCATAAGCATTACCCGTCTTTTCATCCCAATTCAGTGCCTGCTGGTAGCTATCCAGTGCCTGTGTCCACTGGCGTTGCATTTGGTGAACCATGCCGATCTGGTGGTAAATGCTGCCACGGTTGCGATCACCTGCTAAGGATAAACTCTGGTTGTAATTAGTCAGCGCATTTGAGAACAGTCGTCGTGCGAGTTGCACATTTGCTACGTTAAAATAAAGATTCCTTCTCAAATCTTCGCTCTCCCGCATCCGTTCGGCGATAGCAATGGCATCTTCATACGTTTTCTGTGCATCGTCGTAGCGGAAGGCTTCGGTATATTCTTCGGCCAGAAGTTTCAGGATGCTGACCTTGTCTTTGAGCAGGCGTTTTTTGTCGCTGGTGTCTAAGTTGAGCCGGTTGTAGGTGGCTTCCAGTTCATCGATGCGTTGCTGGCGTTCGGCGATGTTGCCTCGCTGGGGTAGGCGTTCGGGTGGGAGAGGGGGCAGGTTTTCTGGGTCGATGGCGTCGGTGCCTTCAAAGCGGAACCGATAAACTACCCAACTCCACAGGTCCGGCGATTCGCGCTGGAGCGTCTGGAAAAAGTAGTGGTCAGCCCAGATGACGATGACGTATGGCACGTTCCGAAACAGCAGTTCGCGCTCCAGATTCAGTTGCGCCGTTAGCATCGACGGTTTGATCTGCCCGTCTTCGCTCACCAGCAGACTGTTCTCTAAGCCATACACATTCACGACGTACTGCACGGGTTGGGAATCGACAATCGCCGGGGGCAGGTTTTCGGTCAGCGTCCGCAGCAGCGAGACAACCGAAAAACTCGTTACGTCAATGTCGTGAAACTGATACTCGGTCAGTTCAGTGTGCAACAAAGCTGCCAGTTCCCGGCGTTTGTCGTAACTGTTGCACTCCATAAAAACCACCGTCGGCGCGTCGCGATGATGCAGCGCAAAGAGCAGTTGGTCTGTCTCTTCAGTCGAATCCTGAACAGCGGTTGTCGGTGCAAGTGTCATGGCTATGGTTTCGGCATGAACGGTTCGAGTAACGGATTGATTTTCACCGTTCCGTTGTACTTCAACAATACTGACTGAAACAACAGTTCGCGCACTTTAGCTTCGCCAGTCTGATAATGGCCCTTCTCCAAAATGGCCAGATGTTCGTTATCCAGCAGTTCAAACATGCGTCTGCCTAATTCGTGCATAGCATGATTGGCTGTACCCATATCTGCTTTCTGACCGCGTGTTCGGCGAATTACTGCGTTGACAATTTGCAGAAGTTGGCGGACGCAACCGCCCGAAAAGAGAACGCACTCATCAAGAACGCCAGCCTCAAAAAATGTTGATTCGTCAATCCGCTTGCGAACAATTTCTTTCAGGCAATTCTCCGCACCTGAAGTGGTCAGTTTGACCATCGGAATGGTATGCTGGTTCGGGAAATAGACCACTGTATCCATAATCCGATAATAGGTATCGATTGGTACGGTGGCAACCAGGTTGAGGTTTAATTCCCGAATCAGGTGCGAATTTTTGAGGAACAGGTATTCATACACCTCGAAATTAAGCTTCTCGGAACCATCGATGATGAGTAGCAAATCTTCGCCTTTGCCCTGTTGCCGAACAACGTCCCGAATGTCAACCAAAGCTGCATTGATCTCGTAAATGATGGGCAGCGTATTTTGACGGACCTGCTCGCGTATTTTGGTCGAAATCTGATTGTTATCGGCCATCACCGCTTTGGCTCTTGCGCCGAAGTTGAGCCAGCCGAAGAAATCGAATCCGCCACCTACTTCGGTACTCAACGTCAATTCTGAGCTTTCTCTAACTTCATCTTCAATGATTACGTCGGTCAATAGCTGTTTGCGCAGTCGTTTCAGTACACTGGCCCCAGCCCGAATATCCTGTGCTTCGAGAAACTGAACCAGTTTAACGATAATCCATACGAACAGATCAGTTGGCTGAAATCCTTCGTAAATCGTTTCGTCTTCGATGCTGAAATAAATAGCAGCGTACCGGGAAGGGTCGTTCAAGTCATCGTGAAGCCGCTTAAGCTCGGTCGTCTTACCACATCCCCGGTGGCCGGAAAAAATGATCTTGACGTAGTCGTCGCTCTGGTAAGCCAACCGACTTTCCCGAATGGTGGGACCATCGCTAATGCTCAGGTCGAACGCGATGTCTTGGCGGAATTCGTTGCCCCGTACTAAATCTAAATCGACGTATAGATCATCGGCAAAAAGATCGGGTTCAAATTCGGGTTCAGTGACCCGGCGGGCCTCAAACTTATTCGTAACCGGATAGGTGTAGGTAGCCATGCGCGTCGATTTTTGGTAAAGTTAGGGAAAGTAGGGTAAGGGTCAATCGGGGTAGGGGGCCGGTATCTTCGGCGTTTTTCCGTATTTTTGTTTACGCCAACACGCCAGCAACCAGTGAAGACAGCCACCGCAACGACGCCGTTTAAGAAGAAGACCGAAACACCCCTCAACCGCCAGTATAACCAGATCAAGGCCAAATATCCCGGTGCGCTGCTGCTCTTCCGCGTGGGTGATTTCTACGAGACCTTCGGCGAAGATGCCATTCGGGCGAGCAAGATTCTCGGCATTACCCTCACCAAACGAAACAACGGCGGAGCCAACGAAGAACTGGCTGGTTTCCCGCACCACTCCCTTGATACGCACCTGCCCAAACTCGTGCGGGCGGGTGAGCGCGTGGCCATCTGCGACCAATTGGAAGACCCCGCCCTGGCCAAAGGCATCGTGCGCCGGGGCGTAACCGAACTCGTCACGCCGGGCGTTTCTTTCAACGATAACGTGCTGGACACCCGGCGCAATAACTACCTCGCGGCTATCCATTTTGGTAAGGCAGACGATACATTCGGCATATCGTTTCTGGACATGTCAACGGGCGAGTTTCTGGCGTCGCAGGGGAACGGGGCTTATATCGATAAGCTGTTGCAGAGTTTCAACCCCTCGGAGGTGCTGTACTGCAAGCGCAACCGGCAGGAGTTTGGCAGCCTGTTTGGCAGTACGGCCTCGGGCGACAAGTTTCACACTTATACCCTCGAAGACTGGGCGTTTACCTATGATTTCGGGTATAATTTTCTCATCCTGCATTTTCAGACAACGTCGCTCAAAGGCTTTGGCATTGAGGGGATGCCCGACGGAATTGTGGCCGCCGGGGCTATTCTGCACTATCTCAACGAAACCGAACACAAAGACCTTCAGCATATTACGCGTGTTACCCGGTTGGAAGAAGACCGCTATGTCTGGCTCGACCGGTTTACCATCCGTAACCTCGAACTTACCACCGCGCAGCAGGAGGGGGGCGTGCCGCTGATTCAGATTCTCGATCAGACCGTAACGCCGATGGGCGCGCGGTTGCTGAGGAAGTGGCTCAACCTGCCACTGAAAGAAAAAACGCTCATCGACGAGCGGCTGAACATGGTCGAACTGATGGTCAACGACCTCGACCTGGCCGACGCAATGGTGAACCACCTCCGGCAAATTGGTGATCTGGAGCGACTGGTCTCGAAAGTGGCCGTTCGGCGCATCAACCCGCGCGAGTTGCTGCAGCTTAAACGGTCGCTGCAGCACGTGCTGCCCATCCAGGAAATGCTGATTACGGCCCTGAGTCAGGTTGAGTCGACTTCCCGGAATGCCAATCCAGGCCGGGCCGGGTCACTGAAAAAATATGCCGATCAGCTTAACCCCGTTGCGTTTCTGATTGACCGTATCGAAGCCGAGCTGCGCGAGGACCCGCCTGCGCTTTCCAATCAGGGCAATATGATCAAGCCCGGCATCAACGCCGAACTGGACGAACTGACTGCTATTGCCTACACGGGCAAAGATTACCTGCTGCAGTTGCAGGAACGCGAGATTCAGCGCACCGGCATTACGTCGCTCAAGATATCGTACAACAAGGTGTTCGGCTACTATCTGGAAGTAACCCACGCGCACAAAAATCGAGTTCCGGAAGACTGGATACGCAAGCAGACGCTGGTCAATGCCGAACGCTACATCACACCCGAACTCAAAGAATACGAAGAGAAAATCCTGAACGCCGAAGAGCAGATCTTCCAGATCGAAGCCCGGATCTTTACCGACCTTATTGTGGCCGCCGGCGAATACGTGGGGGCCATTCAGCAGAACGCGCGGGTGCTGTCGGTGCTGGACGTGCTGACGTCGTTTGCGCGGGTAGCGGTCAAAAACAGGTACGTGCGGCCCCAGATGAACGAAAGTCGGGTGTTGAACATCAAAGCTGGTCGGCACGCCGTAATCGAGCAGCAGCTACCCCCCGGCGAACCGTATATTCCGAATGATGTTTTCCTGGACGACGAAACCCAGCAGATCATCATTATTACGGGGCCGAACATGGCGGGGAAATCGGCGTTACTGCGCCAAACGGCCCTGATCGTGCTGATGGCGCAGGCGGGTAGTTTTGTCCCGGCAGCATCGGCAGAGATTGGGATTGTCGATAAGATTTTTACCCGCGTGGGAGCCAGTGATAATCTGTCGCGGGGCGAAAGCACGTTCATGGTCGAGATGACCGAAACGGCCAGCATCCTCAACAACCTCAGCGAGCGCAGCCTGGTACTTATGGACGAGATTGGGCGTGGTACCAGTACCTACGACGGCGTATCTATTGCCTGGGCCATTACCGAATACCTGCACAACAAAACCGACTGTCGCCCCAAAACGCTGTTTGCTACCCACTACCACGAACTCAACGAACTGGCTGCTGACAATCCGCGCATCAAGAATTATAATGTGTCGGTAAAGGAACTGGGCAACAAAGTGATTTTTCTGCGGACGCTAAAGCCCGGCGGCTCAGAACACAGCTTTGGCATTCACGTAGCACAGATGGCCGGTATGCCCGCGCAGATCGTGAGCCGCGCCGGGCAGATTCTGGCGCAGCTCGAAGCCTCCCGCAACCGCGAAACCAATCAGGAAAGCATCCGGCAGGCAGCCCCCGCCGGGCAGGAGCTGGCCCTGCGCATCATTGAAGCGGGCGACCCTAAATCCGAAGCCATCAAAGAGAAGCTTCGTACCATCGACGTCAACCGCCTGACGCCCATCGAAGCATTGCTAAAGCTGAACGAATTGCTTAAATTGGTGGAGTAAGCAGATAAAGAACGAATCATGTCATGACCAAAGACCTGCGTCCTACCTACATCATCGATGAACGCGGCAATCGCGTGTCGGTTGTATTGCCCATTCAGCAATGGCAACAATTACTGGATGACCTCGACGAACTGGATGATATTCGAAAGTATGACGAAGTAAAGGCCCGTAACGAGCCTACTATTTCAGTGGCTGATTACCGGAAAAAACGACAGCAGGCCAATGGCTGAGTACACAGTCGTTTTGACGAAAACTGTACAGAAGCAATTGGATAAATTGCCTGATGCAGTGGCTGATCCGTTGCTTGATGCCGTTGAGAAATTAGCCGATGATCCGCGTCCCGATGGTTGTAAGAAATTGAAAGGACGACCCGGTTATCGGATTCGCAGAGGAAGCTACCGCGTTATCTATGACATCGCCGATGATGTGCTGACCGTTGAGGTAGTTGCTATTGGACACCGAAGTAAAATTTACGAGTAGAAGCGACCCCAAATCCGAAGCGATCAAAGAGAGACTCCGCGCCATTGACGTCAACCGCCTGACGCCCATCGAAGCATTGCTAAAGCTGAACGAATTGCTTAAATTAGTGGAGTAAAAGTAGCCAACAAAAACAACCAATGGACATCAACGTATTAACTGCCCCGCTCACCATACATGAGATTGAGTGGCGCGTGCAAAGTCAGACCAAAGACGGCCAGAAACTCATTGTGGTGCCTTACATCACCAACCGCTGCGTCATGCAACGATTTGACGAGCAGTTTGGCTGGGCCAACTGGCAAAACGAAATCAAAGAAATTGACGGCGGGTTTCTGTGTACCATCACGGTGTCGATGGCCGGTGGTACGGTCGTCAAAAAAACCGACGGAGCCAGCCGCACCGATATTGAGCCCGTAAAGGGCGGCATCAGCGACGCGATGAAACGCTGTGCCGTGCAATTTGGCCTGGGCCGCTCGCTCTACGATTTTCCGAGGGTATTTGTAGAAACCACTGACAAGTATATTCCTAACTGGGCCACGCCGTTGCTCGACAAGATGGTGGAGAAAATCAACGCCGGCGGCACCGTCCGCGACGTGGTGGTACTTAAAGCCGAACACGCCCGCCCAGCCGCCAAACCCGCGTAGTTTGATGGCTCCGCGCTGATTCCTGATTCTGGCGCGCTTATCAGAGCGGTATCGGCAACATCCATTAGTAGTAAAAACCGAGTGAACTGACGACTCGAAAACTCAAAAAAAATTGGTCCGGAAATGCGTAGCATCTCCGGACCAATACATAAAAGTCAACGTTAGGCTGATCGTTAGTTTACCCCACTTTGCAGTTACGGCAGCGTTCACAGGCAATATTAAACGGTACGGATACCAGGTCGCTTTCCCAAATGAACTCCACATCGCTCCCGGCTTCAATGACCAGACCGGTTATTTCGTGACCCAGTACCAGCCCGGTGGGTGCTGTTGTGCGCCCCCGAACCATATGCTGGTCGCTGCCGCAAATGTTGGTCGAAACAATTTGCAGGATAACACCATGCTCACATTTACGGTCGCCGATCGCCAGTTTCGGATACGCGATTTCCTGCACTTCAACCACACCGGGGCTGATGTAGGCAACACCATGATTTTGACACATTTCAGTAAGGGTTTAGAAAAAAGTTAGGACACAAACCGGGTCGCCCGGCGCATATTCACCGAGGAGTACCGTAATTTTTATTGCTGATTTCAGCCAAGGGCATCCACGCCAGCCTGCGCAACCATATTGTCATTCTCGACGCTGCTGCCCGATACGCTGATGGTGCCACCATTCTTATTTTGACAGGAATACCGCCCGGAAACGAAATCAGACCACCGTTAGAATGTTCGATGTTGTAGAGTGAACCACCGGGCTGCGAGAGTTTGCCAATTTCAC
>JBBRUB010000096.1:0-8822 GCA_038248175.1 Cytophagales bacterium
CGGGATGCTGTCATAAATCTCAAGCTGCCCGGCATTTACGATCCCCATGTCCATACCAGCCTTGATGGCGTGGTATAGAAACGCCGAGTGCATAGCCTCGCGCACGACGTCATTGCCCCGAAATGAGAATGAAACATTGGATACACCACCGCTCACTTTGGCCAGTGGCAGGTTTTCCTTAATCCAGCGGGTTGCATTGATGAAGTCAACGGCGTAGTTATTATGCTCTTCGATACCCGTGGCGACGGTTAGGATATTGGGATCGAAAATGATGTCCTGCGGGGCAAAACCGACTTTGTCAACCATGATGCGGTAGGCCCGTTCGCATATCTCGATGCGCCGTTCGTAGGAGTCGGCTTGTCCGGTTTCATCAAACGCCATCACCACCGCAGCCGCGCCGTAGCGTTTCACGAGTCGTGCCCGTTCGATGAACGCTTCTTCACCTTCTTTCAGCGAAATAGAATTGACAATGGCTTTGCCCTGTACGCATGTCAGACCTGCTTCAATGACTTCCCATTTCGAAGAATCGACCATGATGGGGACGCGGGCAATGTCAGGTTCGGACGCAATCAGGTTCAGGAATGTGGTCATGGCTTCGACAGAATCGAGCATGCCTTCGTCCATATTCACGTCAATAACCTGCGCTCCGCCATCAACTTGCCCCCGCGCAATGCTCAGAGCTTCCTCGAAATTACCCGCTTTGATCAGCCGGGCAAACTTTTTGGAGCCGGTCACGTTGGTACGTTCGCCAACGTTAAGAAAGTTGGTTTGTTCGGTAATTTTCAGCGGTTCCAACCCGCTCAATTTCTGGTACGGTTCGGGTAGCGGTAGTTGACGGGGCGGGTATTTAGCGGCTACATTGGCAATGGCGCGGATGTGTTCGGGGGTGGAGCCGCAGCAGCCACCCACGATGTTGATGAAGCCACTACGTACGAAATCCTCAATCTGCACCGCCATCATCTCCGGCGTTTCGTCGTATTCGCCAAAGGCATTCGGCAAACCCGCATTGGGATAGGCCGACGTAAAAAACGGAGCCTCTTTAGCCAGCGTTTGAATATAGGGTCGCATGGGTTCAGCACCGAGGGCGCAGTTCAGGCCCACGCTCAGCAGCGGCAAATGCGAAATAGAATACAGAAACGCTTCCGTCGTCTGCCCCGACAGCGTCCGGCCCGATGCATCGGTAATGGTGCCGGAAATCATGATGGGTAGCGGTCCGACGTTTCGGGGTGCGGGAGTGGGATGGTCCGCAAAGTATTTATCAATTGCGAACAGGGCGGCTTTGGCGTTGAGCGTATCGAAAATGGTTTCAACAAGCAAAAGGTCAGCACCACCATCCACCAGGCCGGATACCTGCTCGTAATACGTCTCGACCAGGTCGTCGAACGTAACAGCGCGGTAGGCGGGGTTGTTCACATCGGGCGAGAGCGACGCCGTGCGGTTGGTTGGCCCCATGGCCCCGGCCACAAAACGCGGTTTGTCGGGATTTTGGCGCGTTACCTCGTCGGCCACTTCGCGGGCAATCCGGGCCGATTCGTAATTGAGTTCGTAGGCCAGCGACTCCATATGGTAGTCGGCCATGGCGATGGTCGTGGCACTGAACGTATTGGTCTCGATAATATCGGAACCCGCGTCGAGGTACTCCCAGTGGATAGCCCGGATAATATCGGGGCGGGTCAGCGACAGCAGGTCGTTATTGCCTTTGAGGTCGTGCGACCAGTCGGCAAAGCGGCTGCCCCGGTAGTCGGCTTCGGTCAGGTTGTACCGTTGAATCATCGTACCCATCGCGCCGTCGAGGATAAGGATACGTTCATGGAGAAGTTCGGTGATAGGCTTCAAAGGATACAAATGGTTATAGCTTTACTCTGACCAAACACGGCGTTGGCCCGGAATAATTCAATTAAATGCCGATAACCCTACCATGTATTTTCCAGGTCTTCTTTTTTGAACAAATGATTCCGTTCGTGATAAACCGAGCCACCCTGCGTTCGTTTGAGCGAGAGCAGATTCGTCTTCGTCAGCCGATACAGGAAGGCAATCGGCAGCAGAAAGACGAAGAACAAAACGCTCAGGATGATGGCCCCGTTGATACGTCCCAGCACTTCGGCAATTTTGAACCACAGCCATACAATGCCGTTGCCCACCGCCGGAATAGCCAGACTAAGCACCCCTACGGCAGCCGCGCCGTAGAGAAAATAGACTGAGTCCGTAATGAAGTACAAAATAAGCAGGCCAGTTACAATCACTAACTGCGCCTTTACCCGGTCGAGGGGGGTATTTTCCATATTAAAAAAAGTAGTCATTCATAGTCATTCGTTGTCATTGACGGGTATTTATAGCTTTTCGCTAACAAATAACGAATGGCGACAAATGACCATCAATGACGCTAAGCAAATGGCTAAAAAATTAGAACAGAGTATAAATGAACGGAGCTACCGCCGAGCCGCCACCAATCACGATAATGACGCCAATGAGCAGCAGGAGGAGAATGATCGGAGCCAGCCACCACTTTTTGCGCTGCTGTAGGTATTTGAGAATGTCTGAGAAAAAATCCATTTTTTTTACTTTTTGGTTAGACTAACTGATTGGATATTACGGCGGGCTACCATCTCGTACAGGGCATTACCAACACGCTGATTGACCACGGCACTCGCATGAAAGTCATTACGGCCAACAATACGGTCATTCGGGTCAACGTCTTTCACTAACGGCCCTACTTCCAGCACGGGTACGTTGTTCTGTTGAAAAAAGCGGGCAACAGGTGCGGTGTACTGTGCTGTTTTTTCGAGATTGTGCGAAAACGGAAACAGCACCACGTAAAGCGGGATATTCAGGCTGTCTCGAATAGCTACAAATTTACCGAGGTCGCTCAGGTGATCGTTCATCACGCCGGGGTCGCCATAGACCTTTCGGGTATATTCCATGAACGGTGCCGCATCGCCGTGAGGAAACTGCCAGTAAATATAATTGAGTAGGTAGGATTGTTGTACAAGCTGCCGCCAGGGTGTTCGCAAATCACCGTAAGGGGGCAGTCCGGCCAGCGTAACGCCCCGCCCGGCGGCTGCTTTTTCGATGTCGTTCGGAAAATACTGCAACACCAGCACATCGGGCCGGATGCCAAACTCGGTAAGCCGTTTAAACTCATCGCGGGTGTCGGAGCCGGAGATGCCGAGATTGTACGTGACGTACTTGTCTTTGCCGAGTTTATCGGCCAGCACGTTGCCGTAGCGATCTTCCACATTTTTGAGACCGTGCCCCGACGTGAACGAGTCGCCCACAACCAGCACTTTCTTCTTACCGGTTGTGTCGGTATGGGGTGCGTCGCGGTAGCCAATGCCGGTCATGGGCGGCCAGTGCCGCTGAAACCACACGTGCGAAGCCAGCGACAGCGCCCCTTCGTGGCTCTGCTCAACAAACATGAACCCAATTTCGAGGAACACCAGCAACGCCACCAGCGGCACGGCCAGCGTACCTACGTTACCGAGCCACTTTGGGGCGGTAACGTTTTTGATGATGCCGTAGTAAAACACCCGCAGCACCTCAATCAGCAGTAGCAGCAGCAGGCAGATTTTGGCCACCCGGATGGCCGTACTGTCCATGAACTGGTAATACGGATACTCGAACGTGACACCCAACAGCTCGTGGAAATACACGAAGAAGGCCAGAAATCCCAGCAGAACAAGCCGAACCAAACTACTGACTAATTTTGACATCAGAGGGAGTATTAATCAAGGACAAATTCTTCTTTCCAGTTATCTTTTTCCTGCCACTCCGGTTGCTGTTTCTTGTTAAATACGTAATTGCCCACGACCAGATAATCCATTTCGGTACGCATGAAACAGCGGTAGGCATCGTTGGGCGTGCAGACAATCGGCTCCCCGCGCACGTTGAAGCTGGTATTGACAATAACGCCGTAACCGGTTTGCTGCTTAAAGGCATCGATGAGCTGGTAATAACGTGGATTTGTCTCTTTGTGTACGGTCTGAATCCGGGCCGAAAAGTCGATGTGCGTAATAGACGGCAGGTCAGAACGCTGGTAGTACAGTTTATCGCGCAGCGACAGGCTGTCGTAATTGTCGGGCAGGGTCATGCGCCGGTTTTGCTGAACCGGATGCACCAGCAGCATATATGGCGAGGTACCCTCGTAATCGAAATACGTATCTACTTCCTCGGCCAGCACCGAGGGTGCGAAGGGCCGGAACGATTCGCGGTATTTGATTTTGAGGTTTAGCTTTTTCTGCATCTCTGCCGAACGCGGATCGCCCAGGATGCTGCGCCCGCCCAGCGCGCGCGGTCCAAACTCCATGCGTCCCTGCACCCAGCCCACCACGTTTTCGGTGGCCAGAATATTGGCAACGTCGGCACTGAGTTTACCGAAATCGTCGTAATGTGTATAAACGCCTTTGTACTTACGTGCCATCAGCTCTACGTCCAGATCGGAAAATGTAGGGCCGAGATACGAACCGTACATGGCATCCTGCTCATAATCAATGACGCGGGATTTACCGAAATAGATATAATAGGCTGCCAGAGCCGCGCCCAGTGCACCACCCGCGTCGCCGGCGGCAGGCTGGATAAATACGTTCTTGAAGACGCCCGACTTTTGCAGTTTCCCGTTCGATACGCAGTTCAGGGCCACGCCCCCGGCCAGCACAATGCTGTCGGCGTTGGTGAGTCGTTTGGCTTCTTTGGCCATCAGAATCACGACATCTTCCGTTACCTGCTGAATGGCCAGGCCGAGGTTGCAGTGTTCGGGACCGAGTTCATCGTCAGGCTTGCGCTGTGGGAATCCGAAGAGGGCCTCCCACTTATCTTCATGCACCATCCGCAAGCCGGTGGCGTAGTTGAAGTAGTCCTGGTTGAGCCAGATGCTGCCGTCTTCTTTAATATCGATTAGTTTATCTTTGATGATGCTGACGTAGCGGGCAATATCGGGCGATTGAGGGTCGCCGTAGGGAGCCAGGCCCATGAGCTTGTACTCGCCGGAGTTGACCCGGAAGCCCAGAAAATACGTGAACGCCGAGTACAGCAGCCCCAGCGAGTGCGGAAAGTGCAGTTCTTTCAGGATACTGATTTGATTGCCCTCGCCCAGCCCAATGGACGCTGTAGCCCACTCGCCCACGCCGTCGAGCGTCAGGATAGCCGCTTTTTCATATACTGACGGGTAAAATGCAGAAGCCGCGTGGCTGAGGTGGTGTTCGGGAAAGAGCAGCGGCACTGGCTTTTTAGCGTCGTAACCGATTTTCTTGAGTTCATCGCGGATGAGCCGTTTCAGAAACAGCTTTTCTTTCATCCAGACTGGCATAGCCTTCAGGAACGACGCCAGCCCACGGGGCGAAAAGGCGTAATAGGTTTCCAGCAACCGCTCAAATTTGAGCAGCGGCTTATCGTAGAAGACAATAGCGTCGAGTTTGTTGAGAGTTGTACCGCCATACTCTAAGCAGTACTGAACGGCATTAGTGGGGAAGGCGGGGTCATGTTTTTTCCGTGTAAACCGCTCCTCCTGGGCTGCTGCAATAATTTTCCCGTCTTCGATGAGGGCAGCTGCCGAATCATGGTAAAACGCCGAGATACCTAATATAGTCATTGGTAAGTAGTTGGCTCCAAATGGATGGTAAAGGTACGGTCATTGATTTGCCAATAACAAACGGACGCTGGGCAACTTACTCAATGACATGTTAGCTGTTTGAACGCTGACCAACCCAACCACCCGTAATCAGCCCTGCCTTTACCTTCAAAAGTTGGTATCTTTGGCCCACAGCCTTTAACCACGCTGTTGCCCTGTGTTTTGAAAATTGCCGCTATCGACATCGGTTCCAACGCAGCCCGGCTGCAAATCTCGACGGTTCTCCACAATAATGACGTCGTCAGTTTCAAAAAAGTAGAGTACGTCCGGTTTCCGCTCCGGCTGGGTCACGACGTATTCACCACCGGTGAAATGTCTGCCGAAGCCGAAAGCGCCACCACCAAACTTATGCAGGTCTATAAACTGCTGATGGAACTGCATGAGGTGGAAAGCTATATGGCCTGCGCGACCTCGGCTATACGTGAAGCCCAGAACGGCCACGAGGTAGTCCAACGCATTGAAGCGGCTACGGGCGTGAAAATTCACATCATCGACGGGCAACGCGAAGCCGAACTTATCAATAACGTAGTGGTACAGGCTCTCGACGAGCGGCAATACCTGCACATCGATGTGGGCGGGGGCAGTACCGAGTTGAACCTGTACGTGAACCGGGAGAAAATCAACTCCAAATCGTTCAAGATTGGCTCAGTACGGCTGCTCGAAGGTAAAGAAGTGAAAGGAGCCTGGCGCAAGATGGAAGACTGGGTAGAAGAAAACGTGGACAAACAGACGGGCATCACAGCGGTGGGTACGGGTGGCAACATCAGCAAACTCTTCAACATGGCCCGTAAAAACGCCAGCGAAACCAGCCTCGAAGAAATTCAGCGCATCCGTGACTACGTGGCTGGGTTCACCCTGAACGAGCGCATCAACCAACTGCGCCTGAATGCCGACCGCGCCGACGTCATCGTACCAGCCGCCGACATTTATATCTCGGTCATGCAGTGGGCCGGGGCCACCAATATCATCGTTCCCGACCTCGGCCTGAAAGATGGCATCCTGCAATTGGTGTACGCGCAGATGATACGGAAGAAGAAGTGAGGTAGTTTTAATGATGAATGATGGGCTGACACCGGATGGCATTCAGCATTTATAATTCATTATTCACTTTTATAAACGTCCAGCGTGTGTTCCTTCGAGAAGCAATCGACTAAGCTGTTTTTGCTGAGGTTGACGACTGGGTAATCACTGAATTTTTCGAGGTCTTTGAACAGAAAATGGTGTGAGTAGAGCAACTCGCCCATGCTGTTGGCGTGGGTGTCGCGGACGCGGGGGGGGCGGTGCCGGGTTTGTCGTAAAAGTGCCGGTCAACGTAATACAGGTCATTGTTCTCGTCCACCACTACGTTCAAAAAATAATCGTTATCGAAGCCGCTGATATAAATCTGGCTGTAGCCCATGAAACAGGCAGCGGCCAGGGCTTTGTACGAGGTCATTGAGATATAGCTGCGCGGACCGGTAATCGTAATCTTGCTCAGAAACAAATTACCCCGGTCGTAATACCCGTATTTCTGGCGAAACGGCACCGCGTCGTATCGCTCCAGCGGCACAAAGCAGGGAATGTCAGCTTCGGCCAGTCGGGTCATATCGCGGGTAAGCCGGTCGGTCAGGTGTGGAAACTTATCGGGCTGGAAAAACGCCGGGTCGCTCAGCAGGTAGTAATCCGGTTTGACCACCTCCGCCATCGGCGAACTGATGAACGAGTTGACGGCGAACACCTCCAGTCCGTTCTCCCGCTGCAACCGCCTGATTTTTTCCGGGTCGAGTTGCGCCACTGATGGGCCGTTGGCCAGTACCAGAGCCGTTTTACCCGCTTTGCTATTTTTTATCCGCCGGGTTTGGCGCAGCCGTCCGTAGTTGGGGAGTACCACTTTTAGTCGGTAATACCAGTTGCGGGCTACGGTGTCTAACCAGTACAGCAGGATGCGGGGGATATTCAGGCCGAGGTATTTCAAAGAGCGAAAAAATGAAAGAGTGAATGGTGCGCCGAAGCAGGGCGAAAGTACGACGAACGCCGTAAACCATTGGAGGCCCGCGCCTAACCCAACGTATTGCAAATCTGTATCAGCCCCCGGTTTCAACCGGGGGATCGACGAATTAAAACTCATCTTCCCTGAACCGTTTCAACGGTTTTCGGCACACGCAAACCGTTGAAACGGTTCAGAATGTTAACGTTGTTATCGGTTGTACCCACAGCTAAAGCAGTGGGCTGATACAGACCGGGGTATGTGCCATGCTAACCTCGCCAGAATAAATTCCGTAATTTTGGCCTGTCCCGATTGACGAACAACGCATGAAAAAAGCCCTGATTACCGGTGCCGACGGGTTCATTGGCAGCCACCTCGTTGAAAAACTGCTGCGCGATGGCTATGCCGTAAAGGCCTTTACGTATTACAACTCCTTCAATAGCTGGGGCTGGCTGGATACGCTCCCCGCCGAAATCCTGCGCGAAATCGAGATATTTGCGGGTGACGTTCGCGATCCTAACGGCGTCAGAACGGCCATGCAGGGCGTTGATACGGTGTTTCACTTAGCCGCCCTGATTGCCATTCCATACAGCTACCACTCGCCCGACAGCTACGTCGATACCAACGTAAAGGGAACGCTCAACATCTTACAGGCAGCCCGCGACTTGTCGGTCGAAAAAATACTGGTCACGTCCACCTCGGAGGTCTATGGTACGGCGCAGTTTGTGCCCATTACCGAAGCCCATCCCCGACAGGGACAGTCGCCCTACTCGGCCACCAAAATCGGGGCCGACGCCATGGCCGATGCTTATTACCGCAGTTTCAATTTGCCCGTTGTAACGGTGCGGCCTTTCAATACCTACGGCCCCCGGCAGTCGGCGCGGGCCGTGATTCCAACTATCATTACGCAGTTGCTGAACGGGCAGCAGGAAATCAAACTCGGTGCCACCCACCCCACCCGCGACCTGGTATTCGTGGCCGACACCATCAACGGATTTGCCGAAATTGCCCGCCATGACGCGCTCATTGGTCAGGAAGTGAACATTGCCACCAATACCGAAATCAGCATCGGCGATCTGGCCCGTCTTATTATCGAGTTGATGGGTGCAGACGCCGAAATTGTCTCGGATGACCAGCGACTGCGCCCCGAAAAAAGCGAAGTCGAGCGGCTTTTCGGTGATAATGAAAAAATCACAACGGCTACGCCCTGGCGACCACAATACAGCCAGACCG
>JBBRUB010000097.1:0-8796 GCA_038248175.1 Cytophagales bacterium
GCTCGATGACAGCGCAACGTGCCTGTCCACCCTCGCCGGTTTCAACGAAGAAAAACCGAAAGCAGTATCGCTACCACGCCCGCTGGAATAAGCTCCGCAGCGAAACCAAGTTTACACAAATGATTGCTTTCGGTCATGCCCTGCCCACCCTGCGCGAACGGATGGCCAGCGACCTGAAACACCGGGAACTGAGCCGCGAAAAGGTTATTGCCATTGCTCTGAGCGTGATGGAGCAAACCCTGATTCGGGTGGGAAACGCGTCTTACGAAAAAGAAAACGGTACGTACGGACTGACCACCCTCAAAGACCGGCACGTGAAAGCCGATGGCAGCAAACTCCAGTTCAGCTTTAAAGGCAAGAAGGGGGTCTATCACGATATTACCCTGCACGACCAGAAGCTAACCCGGCTCGTGAAAGCCTGCCGCGACATTCCGGGTAAGGAGTTGTTCCAGTACATTGGCGATGACGGCAACCGCCACGCCATTGACTCCGGCATGGTGAACGCGTATTTGCAGAAAACGATGGGCGATGAGTGCTCGGCCAAAGATTTTCGTACCTGGGCCGGTACCGCCAATGCCATGCGTCTGCTGATAGAACTCGACCCCTGCGAAACACAAAAAGACCGCAAAAAGAATGTAAACACGGTACTGGATGAAGTATCGAAACGACTGGGCAATACTCGTACCGTTTGTCGTAAGCATTACGTGCACCCGCAGTTGCTGAACGCCTACGAGTGCGAAGACCTCAGCCCCTACGTGAAACAGCAAAATCGCTACCGCCAAACCAGTCTATACGGGCTTAACGGCGTGGAGAAACTCCTGCTCCGGTTTCTGGAAGATCAGCAATCGTAGGACTGACTATTCGTGCCAATATCCCTATCAATCAAGTAGTCTGTTTGTATCTTTTCCGAACATAGCAGTCCGGGTGGGGTTCTACACTAGGAACAAACTCAACATAATGCTATGACAAACTCACTTCTCGATTACCTGCGATCCGTATTTACCCCCTCGACTGTTAATGGATCTAGCACGCGAGTTAAAGGAAACTCCAGTAGCTGCCCAAAAGGCTGTTGACGCGCTCTTGCCAACCGTTACAAGTGGTGTTGCCAGCTACGCCAGCACCCCCGATGGAGCCGACAAACTCTATCAGCTACTGAACGATACGCCCATAGACACCGATCCATCCGTTGAGCGGTTAGTTGAGACAGATAGCCACCGTCAGAAAGCCGCTGAATCAGGTAATGACGTCCTCAAAAAAATGTATGGCGGACGGATACATCAGGTATCGGAAGTAACGACTCAGCATAGCGGGGTCAGTCTCGGCTCAGCCGCTACGCTGACCGGACTGATTACGTCGGTCCTGCTGGGTGCATCGATGGGTGCTGCCTTCCTGAATGCCGAAGAACGTAAAGAAGCGGGTATGAATACATCTGTAGCAGGTAGCACAGATGCTGGCGATCAGACAATCAAGGTGATTGAGGAGAATCTGTCGGTAGGTAGACGCAATGCGGAGAGCGGGGGCGTCCGGGTACGTAGTCGGATTGTAAGCCGACCTGTAGAAGAAAGCACCCGGCTTCGCGAAGAGTGCGTAACCGTTCAGCGTAATTCCGTAAATCGCCCAGTTACCGACGCCGACCTGGAAGCGTTTCAGAAAGGTGAAATCACGATGACCGAACACACTGAAGTTCCGGTCGTCTCCAAAACGGCTCAGGTTGTTGAAGAGATATTAGCGGGCAAAGAGGTTACTGAGCGTACCGAAACCGTGCGCGATACCGTGTGTCGAACCGAGGTGAATGTGGAGCAACTCGGTACAACCGACAAGCCGAACCCCGCCGTAATAGATACCGGCGAGATTACCTACGTTACTAAATGAAGACATGAGTTCGTAAACAGCGAATCATGAATCAAACCGAATCTTAGCGGGATGATAAAAAAAAAGCCTCCTTTCTTAGCTTTGAGAAGTACCACAACTCCAAAGCCAGAAAGGAGGCTTTCTGACATTAAAGGGGTATCCCCAAAGAAGACTTCCAGCGTATAGGTGCGCTGGAGGTCTTTTTTGGGGATACCCCTTACAAACAACAACTTAAACCTACCAAGCCCCACCCTGCCAACGAAACTCATGGTATCGCAGCAGTACAGCGGATCAACTCAATGGCCTCTTAACCGCTTTAGACGGGCCAGTCAACTTTTAACAGGTGCATTTTGTTATGCTGCCAAAGCCAGTAGTCTTAAAGCGGCTATCTTTGCGGCTTCATTCGACTCAGGCATCATATAACTTACTATGTTATCCATCAATAATTTACACGCCCGCATTGGCGAAAAAGAAATTCTAAAAGGACTGAACCTGACCGTTAATCCCGGTGAGGTTCATGCCATTATGGGACCAAACGGAGCAGGTAAAAGCACTCTGGCGTCGGTACTGGCCGGGCGCGAAGATTTTGAGGTAACAGACGGCACCGTTGATTTTGTCGGTAAAGACCTACTTGATATGGCTCCCGAAGTGCGGGCCGCCGAAGGTATATTTCTGGCGTTTCAGTACCCCGTCGAGATTCCCGGCGTCAGCACCACCAACTTTCTGAAAACGGCTATGAACGAAATCAGAAAGCACAGGGGGCAGGAATCGCTAGACGCGGTGCAGTTTCTGCGGCTGATGAAAGAAAAAATGAAACTCGTCAACATTGACCAGTCGTTGCTGAGCCGCTCGCTGAACGAAGGCTTTTCGGGCGGAGAGAAGAAACGCAACGAGATTTTCCAGATGGCCATGCTCGAACCCAAACTGGCTATTCTGGACGAAACCGATTCAGGACTCGATATCGACGCCCTGCGTATTGTGGCCGAAGGTGTAAACCAACTACGCTCGCCCGAACGCGCTACCCTCATTATCACCCACTACCAGCGGCTGCTCGACTATATTGTTCCGGATTTTGTACACGTCCTGTACGAAGGCCGCATAGTAAAGTCCGGACCCAAAGAACTGGCCATGGAACTCGAAGAGAAGGGCTACGACTGGATCAAAGACGAAGTTCACGCGTAGGTTAATTATGAGTCGGTCCGCCGAAGCGGATGAATGATGAATGTTCTCCAAAACAAGCTCTTTCAGTTAGGCAGACTAATTCATCATTTATAATTCATCATTCATCATTCAAATAATGACTCCTTCTATCAATACATATAATCACTTTAAGGACCAGCTGCTGGCGTCGTTCCGTCTGGGCGAAGCCCGCATGAACGGCGAGGCTAAAACAGCGTTTCACGGCGTCCGGCGGGCGGCTCTGGATCAGTTCGATCTGCTGGGATTTCCTACCGTGCGGCATGAAGAGTGGAAATACTCGAGCGTAACGGCCCTGCTCAAAGAGGAATTCGATCTCGACGTTTCTTCGTCACTGACCGCCGATGATCTGGTTTCACTCGAAATTCCGAACCTCGACGGCAATATTCTCTATTTCATTAATGGCCGCTACCGCGCCGATTTGTCGCGGGTACTTAGTCCGGCAAGTGAGGTGCAGTTGATGTCTTTTGCCGACGCTCAGAAGGCCGAGCCAGAACTGATTGGTGCGCATTTTTCGCGCTACGCCGACTATCAGGCCAATGCGTTTACGGCCCTTAACACGGCTTTTGCGCAGGATGGTATCGTTATCCGGGTACCGGCCAACACTACCGTAGTACAGCCAATTATACTGCGGTTCATTACCGACGCCCGCGAGAAAAATATCGTATCGCAGCCGCGCAACCTGATTCTGGTGGGCCAGAACGCAGAAGTTACCGTAACTGAATCGTACCGGACGCTGGGCGATGGCGCAGGCTTTACTAACGTTGTGACCGAAATCAATCTGGACGCCGACGCCCGAATGCAGTTTTACAAAGTGCAGAACGACACCGACCGCAGCTACCACATTGGCACGACGCAGGTGCAGCAGGCCGACAACAGTCATTTTTATTCGGCAACGGTAACGCTCAACGGTAATTTCGTGCGCAATGATCTGAACATCGTCCTGATGGGTCAGCACGCCGAAGCGTTCATGTACGGCCTGTACATGCCCAACGGCAAACAGCACGTGGACAATCATACGCTGGTTGATCACGCCATGCCCAACTCGTACAGTAACGAACTCTACAAAGGCATTCTGGACGGTAACGGCACAGGGGTGTTCAACGGTAAAGTCTATGTCCGGCCCGACGCCCAGAAAACCAACGCCTACCAGTCGTGCAAGAACGTAGTGCTGTCGTCCGGCGCGAGCATGAACACCAAGCCTCAACTCGAAATCTACGCCGACGACGTAAAATGCTCGCACGGTACTACCACCGGGCAGTTGAACGACGAAGCCCTGTTTTATATGCAGAGCCGGGGTATCCCGAAAGACGAAGCCCGGACGCTGTTGCTCTACGCCTTTGTGCAGGACGTCCTGAGCCAAATCAAAATCCAGCCCATCCGTGAGTATCTGGAGGGAGTAGTCCGGCAGAAGCTGGGCGAGTAAGTTTTTCTGTCATTCCGCGTTTTCTGTCATTCCGACCAGTCCGCCGGTGCGGAATGACAAAACCGCGCATCAGAAACTAAATTGCGCGTACAGCATGGTCATGCGCGGCAACAGCGGGTACAGCCCTTCTGAATACACCGTTGGCGTGATGCTGACCTGCCGAAACTGGGTCTGGTTAAGCAGGTTCTGTCCTTCGACTCGCAGGGTGAGTTTGGGCGCAAGCTGGTGAGTTACGCTGGCCTTCAGAAAGAAATAATTGTTCTGCTGAATTCGGCTTAGCTCGCCGGTTGCGGTGGCCTGCGTCTTTTTCAGCCGGTAAAACAGCGTGGTGTAGCCGTTGAAAGCAGTAAACGCTTGCCGAAACGACTGGTCGGTCTGCCGGGCCGTGAGCCGGGTTTGCCGGTACGTACCGCCCACTTCCATGTTAAACGGCGACTCAAACACCGAGATGTATTTGGCTGTAACGGTCGGCGTCAGATTTTGCGTGCTTCGCTCCTGCCCGTTCACAATTTGCCGGGCTTCGGCCTGCGTGAAGCTGGCAATAAGCCGGATGTTTCCCGACAGCGGATACACTAATTTTTCGAGCGTACTACTCAGACCATTGGTCCTGACGTTGGGCGTGTTGATCAGACCCGAAACGCTGAAATCGGGCGTAAAACGCAGGTCGGCAAAGTTCCAGAGCGTGTTGGAACGAACCGTAAACGCCGTGACGAATAACGTCATGTGCCGAAGGGCTACGTCGGTAAAGAGATAGCTGAACGATAGCTGGTCGCGTTCGTCGTAGAGCAGCCCCGACCTCCCCCGCTGCGCCGACCGGAAAGTCCGTGACCACCGCCCGAAGTGCGCTGAAAACAGAGCCAGCAGGTCCGTCGGTTATTTCGTTGCCGGATTAACCGACAGCGCATCGCGTATCGTTTCAGGCCCGTGAATACGAAGCTCAACAGTCGACACCGTCAAAACAATTAGGGAGTAGCCAATGATGGCTACTCCCTAATCATAATGAAACCAGTTGATTCTTCTGTAGGATCAGAAGGTAAGTACACCCCTTCCCGTGACCGTGGTTCCATCGGGACCCGTTTCTACCTCACCGCTCAGGGTCCATCCGTTTTCGAGCCGCTCTTCCAGTTCTTCAACCTGGAACATAGCCACAACCAGTTCGCCCTCAGGCTGTGCATTGATTTGGTCAACAATTTTCATAAAAAAAGGAGATAAAAATTGGTTATAGAGGCTATTTACGTGAGCCGACCACCACCGCCCCCGTTAAGCAGCAGCCGGATGCCTTTATGCCGTAGCAATCGCTACTGAAAAATGATGTTTATTAAGACAGTGTCAGTTTAGCGGAAGGGTCTGTCGGTATTCTTATTCGTTGCATCTTCTTGATAATCAGTCGAATCAGTAATACATAAAACAGGAACACGGTAAGGTATTTGCGGCTGAAGTCTTCCCAGGCAATCTGACCCTCAACCGTCTTTTCGAGCAAGTGCCATACAATAGCCGGGAACTGAATCACGGTAGCACGGTACACGATCAGGGTGTACACCATAATTCCACCCCACAGTAGCATATTCAGAAAACCGTAGGCAAACAAACTCTTGTCACGAAGTGAAACCTGCTTCAACGAATAAGCAGGCCGCTTAAAAAACGCCTTTATGGCGGGTCGGCTCGTACCGCGTTTAAAAGTAGCGTTAGCCTTTTGTAACAAATTCGGCGTATTGGTCAGGTCCGACAAAACCCAGTAACCGTCGAACCGAACAAATGGATTGAACTGCCAAACCACCAAGGTGACCACCGTCAGCGCAACGGCCAGATAGGTTTCGTTATCCGTTATCAAAAAGAGTATGGCCAGCGTAGCCGCATAGAGGACTTCATTGAAGATACCAGCCAGATTAGCAATGATTCGTTTCGATTTACTGGCTAACCAGATGCCGGTGATGTCCGCGTACATCACGGGCATAATGAAATAAAAGCCAAAGCCAATGCCCCCGTGTTTTAGACCGTATCGCGCGCAGGCACCTATATGCCCTAACTCGTGAGCGATCATGGTAGCCCAGAGCAACCCGAAATAAACGTCATAGTCAATGTTCATCGGCACGTGGTTCGGACTATTGGCTAAATAGACCATCAGTACTACCGAAGCGCATAGCAGAAAGGCTGCCCAGAATACACTTGGTTCGTATAGCCACTGCAATGGTTTTGATAAGGCCCGTACCAACCAGGCTGGAAAAATCTCCACTTTCAACTTGAGATAACTTCTCAAAACCGCCTTCCGGGGCACGTCGTCATCGGCCAGCACGTTGTATCCCCCCAGCGATTGGGCAACCACAGCATCGAATTGCTCTTGATTCAGGTTGAGGTTAAACTGCTGGCCGAGGGCAAGCCTGGCTTCAGTCCGGTTTGGGGAGCTGGCAAGTATCGTGTATAGTTTGAAAGTCGCTTCGTTCACTAAGAAGTTACGCCCTTCGGCTGAGTGAATAACCCAATTGCTTCGGTCGAAGACGTGAATACTGGTTCCTGATGTGATAAGCATGATCGTTCGTTATTGATAGCCAAAAAGCAACCCAATGCATTGAGTACGGTACTGGTAGTAAAAACTCGATTATGATCATCGACCAGCGTATTAACCCCAAAAGAACTTTGCCGCCAGTGGGGCACCCTACTGGGTTTCAGGACATCGGTTGCCGGAATACGCAGAATCCGATTGGTTTGCCAACTGCCATCCTCCATTTGGTTTGCAAGCAGCCACTGCACTCCGCGTTCAACCGCGCTGGTGAATTCACCAGGTGCGACTGCCATCAACGCTTTGAGTGCGATGGCGGTGTAAAAGGCACTGGGCTGATCACAGGCCGGATTATTCCAGTAGCCACCGGCGCACTGCTGTTGCGCGATCTGGTGGGTCAGTTGTCGACCATAGGGGGAATAAAGTTCCGATCTGGCAAAGGCCAGTGCCGTAAACGACAGCGTATAGATGTCGCTCGTCCACCAGTACGACTGCAGGTTTCCGCTTATCAGCCGCGTCGCTAAGTACTGGCAAGTCGAGTCGTAAACGGGCACCAGTGCCGGGATGTCGGATAAGATGTAAGCAGCCGTTGCCGTAACGCAGTCATGGTCAGCCAGCCAGCCAGCCATGCTCGTTTGGTCGGGCAAATCCATCCGGCGACGTAATTGATACTCTTCCCTGTAGGTTGTCCATCCACCGTTACGTTTTCGAAAGGCAAGCCAGTTTTGTTGCAGCTCCAGCGGAATCGACTGATTGAGCCGCCAGTGCAGGCCCACCAAAAAATTCGTAGAATCGCCATCCTGTACAATCGTTTCATTGAACGACCCCGTTGTGGATAGCTTACGCAATGTGTCAAACAGGCTTTGTCTATCAACGTCACACTCCGCCAGCATGAACCCCGCATACGCTGATATCCAGGTATCGCCCGAACCGGCACTTGTCATGAAATCGGACCACAAGTCGTTGGTGCGGGCATTGGTCAGCCAGGCCAGCGCTGACTCAAAGGCTTGTGGGGCTGTCGGTCGTGGCCTGATCACCGTACTTTGAGTAGCTTTCAACCGCGCCTTCTGCATCAGCAACTGAACCTCATCCCGGAAGGAACTGGTTAGTCCTTTCTGTTTGAGCAGATAAACCGACAACTCCACGAGCTTCAACTCATTGGCAAGATCTATCGCCACCTGGTAATGGTAAGCGGCTTTGCTGATCGACCCCTCGGCTACGGTGGACAGGTACAGATATTTATGCAGCAGGTTTTTGTCAACTGTCTCGATACAATGCTTCGTTAGATACTCCTCAACCAACTGGTGTGCATAGGTCCACTGGTTTTGGTCGATATCTATTTTGAAATCAGTAATATCGTCCAGGTACTGAAAAGCAATATGAATATGCCGGAGGCATTTTTCCAACTGATCGTCATATACTGTTCCGCCATTCAGTATCGACAAGGCCAGAACAGCCACGTAGCACACGGCTGATTTGCTTGCTGCCAGTTGCTCGTATGTACTCTCGGTGTAGGGTTGCTTGGTTTGAGAAAACTGTTTCTCGCCTAAGACTGCCCGGGCATATTCGTCTTTATACCGGTTAAATTGCCACCAGAACGGGGAATCTGTTGGGAATAGTGAAGCTAATTCGCGGATAGCCGCTTCATGCAATTCCATTGTGCGTTTAAGCTGGCTAATCTGGGCCAATTTTTCTTTGTGAGACGATGTATCCATGAAGTCATCGAACTCCAGTAAAAACCGAAAATACAGATAGCCCGAAAAGGCCACTTGTTCTTTTTGTGCTACCGATATGTGACCATATAATGGGAAAATATAGTCTATTA
>JBBRUB010000098.1:0-8763 GCA_038248175.1 Cytophagales bacterium
CATGATGCAGGGCCGGGGCAACCGCGAGTTGCTGGCCGAGAAAGATTTGCCCGCCAGTGCCGTTTCGGCCATCAAAAGCCAGTATCCCGACGCCGAGATGAAGCGGATTATGAAAAACAAGAAAGGCAACTTCAACGTCGTGCTGACCCAGACCGACAAAGCCCGCCGGATGCTGGAAGTGGATAGCAAAGGCACTATTATTAACGACCGCGAAATGCCCAACCGCGATGGTCAGGGCGGCAAGGGTCGGAAGAATAAGAAGTAATTCAACAGTTAAATCAGGACTGAGTATATACCGACGACCCTCCAGTTCGTCGGTATATACTCTTATTCACGCCCAGCAGTATGCCCATTTCTCCCTCATTAACCCCTCTGTGCATCAGTCTGACGTTCGCGTTACTACTAACAATGTCCGCCGTTTCAGGCCAGTCGTTGCGGGGCAGCGTTGTGGACAGTAAGAACGAGCCACTCATCGGCGTGACCATCCGGCTCACCAGTCTGCCCGACAGCAGCGTTCGGCGGGGGGTAGTGACGGACACCGACGGGCGGTTTCGGTTCGATAACGTAACGGTGGGTGCGTACCGGCTACGGGCATCGTTTGTAGGGTTTTCGGCAGTGGAGAAAACCGCGCGGGTCGATACCGGACGGGCGCGTTCGCTGCGGATTGTCCTGCCCGAAACGTCCCGGCAGTTGAACGAGGTAGTGGTAAAGGGTAAAATTGTGACGGCTGAGCAAAAGGGTGACACGCTCCAGTTCAATGCCGACGCCTTTAAGGTAAACCGCGACGCGCAGGCCGAGGATTTGCTTAAGAAAATGCCCGGCGTCGATATGAGTGGCGGCACGGTGAAGGTGCAGGGAGAAACCGTGCAGGAAGTGCTGGTAGATGGTAAGCCATTCTTTGGCGACGATCCAACCATTGCGCTCCGTAACCTGCCCGCCGAGGTCATCGCCAAAATCGAAATCTTCGACCGGCAAAGCGACCAGTCGCTCTTTACGGGCGTCAACGATGGTAACACCACCAAAACCATAAACATCATAACCCGGTCAGACAAGCGCAACGGGCAGTTTGGCAAGGCCTATGCCGGGGCCGGAACCGACGCTACATACAATGCCGGGGGCAGCGTGAATTTCTTCGACGGCGAACGGCGTATTTCCGTTATCGGGCAGAGCAACAATATCAACCAGCAAAATTTTTCGAGTCAGGATTTACTGGGTGTGCAGGGAAGCAGCGGGGGTGGACGCGGAGGCCGGGGCGGTGGACGCGGGGGCCGGGGTGGTGGCGGTGGTGACGCCGGACCGACCGAACGCGGCCCGACCGATAACTTTCTGGTGGGACAGCAAAACGGCATCAGCACGACCAACTCATTCGGCATTAATTATTCTGACAAATGGGGCAAAAAACTGACCGTGCGCGGCTCCTATTTCATGAATCAGAGTAGTAACCGCAACCAGCAATCACTGTTGCGGACGTACTACCAAAACTCCGGCGATTCGACGCAGACGTACCGCGAGCAATCGTCTGGCAACAGCAACAACATGAATCACCGGCTTAATTTCCGGCTCGAATACACCTTCGACAAGCGAAACTCGCTGCTGATTACGCCCCGCCTAAGTTTCCAAACGAACACATCTACCTCACCCACCAACAGCGATACCCGGCTGGGCGATGCGTTGCTGAACCAGTCGGATAACACGTATTCGGCCCGCAACCAGGGCTACACGTTCAATAATAATCTGTTGTTCAGGCACCGGTTCGAAAAGCGTGGGCGCACCCTATCACTGAATGTTGGTACGGCGCTCAACGACCGAACCGGACTGAGTACGCTGCTGTCGGAGAACGATTTTTTCGGTGCGGTACCTACGCAACAGCGCATCGACCAGCGCACCAACACTACATCGAATGGCTACCAGCTTTCGGCGGGGCTAAACTATACCCAATCGTTTGGTAAAGGCATCGTGCAGCTTTCCTACAACGCCGGGCTGAACCACAGCAACGCTGACCGCTATACGTACCGGCTCAACCCGGCTTCGGAAAATTACGATTTGCTCGACTCGCTGCTGAGCAATCGTTTCAATAACGATTACCTCACCCAGCGGGCGGGCCTGAACTACAGCGTCCGCACCGAAAAATTACGGCTGTCGGCATCAGTCAATCTGCAACGTGCTGATTTACAAAGCGACCAACTGTTCCCGCGTGTGGGTTCGGTTAACCGGGTATTTACCAATGTGCTGCCCACAATCTTCACGGACTACCGCATCACAGACGACAAACGTCTGCGCTTCACGTACCGAACCAGCACCGACGCGCCCACTATCAATCAGTTGCAGAACGTCTTGAACAATACCAATCCGCTGGTGCAAACCACCGGCAATCCCGATCTGAAGCAAAGCTACGCCCACGCCCTGAGCCTGCGTTTTACTAAAACATCCATCCAGAAAGCCAGCAGTCTGGCAGGTTTGTTAGCCGTAAATCTGGTGCAAAATCCCATCGGTTCGTCGCTGTTCATTGCCGAGCGTGCGGGCGCGGTACCGGGCGTAACGTCATCGACGGGTACACCGATTTTCCTACAACAGGGTACGCAGCTTACGCGCCCAGTCAACACCGAAAACGCGCTGAGCAGCCGGGTTTTTTTCTCGTTCGGAATGCCCCTTACATTTATTAAAACCAACCTGAACCTGAACACCTCGCTGAACTACAACCAGACGCCAAGCCTGATAAACGGGCAAGTCAACCGGTCCAATTCGTACAACATTAGTCAGGGTGTTGTGCTGAGCAGCAATATCAGCGAGAAACTTGACTTTACACTGTCGTACAATTACGGCTACAGCCGGGTCGAGAATAGTTTGCAACCACAACTCAGTACCGCTTTCAACACCCAAACGGTGGGCGGCAGCGTGGTCTGGAACGTCTGGAAAGGGATGGTACTGCGGTCTGACGTAAATATTCAGCGGTACGCAGGACTTTCAGATGGATTTAACCAGCAGTTCGCGCTCTGGAATGCAAGCGTAGCGCAACGCTTTTTAAAGAAAGACAATGGCGAAATAAGGCTGTCGGTCTTCGATTTGCTGAACCAGAATACGAGCGTAAGCCGGTCTTTTTCAGAGACGTATCTGGAGGATAATCGCTCTCTGGTACTACGCCAGTATTTCATGCTCACGTTTACGTACACACTGCGTCAATTCCGGGGGTGAAGTTTTTAGCCGGTACGCCGGTTTAAAACCTATTTCGGTAGTAACGTAAACCCGCCATCTACAAACATATACTGCCGGGGAACACCGGTGGCTATTTCCTTTTTCTCGATGTCTTCGGGGCCAATGTGTTCAAGGTCCATCATCAACGCACGGAGACTGTTGCCGTGAGCAACAATCAGAACGTTTTCGTCGGCCTGTAAATGCGGGAGAATATGGTCGTTAAAATACGGAATGACACGGGCGTGGGTATCGGCCAGACTTTCACCACCGGGCGGACGGTCCGCATAGCCGCGACGCCAGCGATAAACCTGCTCCTCGCCAAACTGTTCAGCCGCTTCGGCTTTGTTCATCCCCTGCAAATCGCCGTACATCCGCTCGTTCAGGGACGCGCTACGCTCGATGAGCAAGTCGGTCTGTCCGGTTTCGTACAGGATGATGTCCATCGTTTCAATAGCCCGCTGTAACACAGACGTAAAGCCAATAGCAAAACGGTCCTTTTTAAGCAGCGTTCCGGCTCCTCGGGCTTCGTGTTTGCCGAGGTCGGTCAGGGGCTGATCCGTTTGGCCGGTGAAGCGGTTTTCCAGATTCCACTGCGACTGGCCGTGGCGAACGATAACGAAGAGAGACATAAATCTTCTTTTTTAAACCGGCGTACCGGTTAAAAATTACACCGACTCCTCTTCCACATCAGCTTTAGCACCGAGGTAGGTACCCATTGCTGAGTGGGCTACCGACGATAGGGCGTGGGTAGTAGAACTGGCAATGGAGTCGCCAAAGTCTGCCATCTGGGATTTGAAACGGGCTTTATCTTCGGGGCTGACATTACTCAGGAAGCGGACCAGCGCGTAACCGGCCACGGCGGCTGCGGCAATGCTTAGACCAATAACCCAGGGAGAGGTTTCTTCCTCACCATCTTCATTGTGTTTGGGCGTAAGCAGCTTGCGCATCATGGCTGCCAGTCCTTCCTGCGGGGTCAGGTAAGCCATTACTTCCTGCGCTTTGTTCACAAAGCCACCCGGCACCACTTTGGCTTCGCCCCGCATCAGGGCCCGGTAACCGTCGCGGGCCACCATATCGGGCTTGTCGGTCATGTCTTCTACGATGAGTTCGGGCGCGTCGGCTTCGCGGAAGAAGTTGGTATCCGTTGCATTGGGCATCAGGGCTGTAATGGTTACGTTAGTGCCTTTAAGTTCGTTATTGAGCGATTGCGTCAGGTTCCAGACATAGGCTTTAGTAGCGGCATACACGGCCATAAGCGGAAACGGCATAATGGCCACCAGCGACGCCAGTTGCAGAATTTTTCCATCATTACGCTCCACCATATCCTTCAAAAACAGCTTGGTCATTAGCGTGGTGGTCAGGATATTGAGATGTACCAATTCTTTTTCACGCTCCCAGTTAGTTTCGGTGGCAAACTTCCCATAGGTACTTACGCCCGCATCATTCACCAGCACATCGACCTGAATGCCTTTGGCCTTCACTTCATTATACAGTTCAATGGCTATATCTTCTTTGGAGAGGTCTTTGTTGATGACCGTAATCTCCTGCGTACCGTAGTTGGCTTTGAACACCTCGGATAGTCGGTCGAGTTTGTCTTCGCTGCGGCCTACGAGTACGAGGTTAAAGCCGTCCTGGGCAAAAAGTTTAGCGAGTTCCTGACCAATGCCACTGGAGGCACCGGTTATCAGAGCGGTTTTTCCCGTTCCTGTCTGCATGGTATTGCGTGGTTAGTGAACTAATTTCGTCTGTCTAAAGAACCCGCCCCGCCCGGAGTTGTTTGGAATTGCCTGGCTCCGGCAGCGTATCTACGGTGGCCGGTTTGCACAAAGGCCATCACTGCCTTGTTATAGCAACGAAAACACCTTCGTTATGAAAAACCTGATTATTGCTCTGCTTATCAGCATTAGTGTAACTGCCTGTTCGCCGTATCGTATTCTTCAGAACGAAACCGACCCGGCAGCGAACTGGTCGGCCTACCGAACGTACTCGTTTGTGGATACGGCCCGTATTGAACCCCTGCCCGGCACCACCTATCAGGCCGCAATGGACGAACTGAAACGGGCCGTAACGGCAGAACTCACCAGCCGGGGCTACCAGCAAACCCCCAGCTACGGCACCACCGATCAGCCCGATTTACTGGTCAACATTGGCGCGGTAATGAAGGAGAAAACGCAGACCCGGACTACCAACATCCGCGAGGCCCCGCTGTATATTGGGCAACAACGATACCACTGGCAGAGTCAGGAGGTACCAGTGGGTACGTATGACGAAGGTACCATAAACTTGCACATCATCGACGCCAAACGCAATGACCTTATCTGGGACGTGGCGGTGTCCAGTGTCTTGAAAAACGGTTTCTCCCAGCAAACCGTTAACGACGCCGTAGCGAAAGCGTTCGGGAAGTTTCCGGGAAAGCAGGTTGGTCACTCTTGACCGACCTGCCGCTATTCGCGGCTGACACAGTGGTTACCCGGCTTCAATTGCCGCGTTAGTCGCTTCGCGACTGGTCGGTCAAGAGTGACCAACCTACGCCAGTACCTCCTCCGCTTTTGCTTTGGCGTGTTGATACGCGTCGGCCACATCGTCAGTTACGGCGTCAACGGCGCGTTCGGCTTTCCACTTTGCTTTACCGACTTTGTATTTGGTCTTACCTTTCTTATAGACGTATCGGGCTTTGTCGAGCGGATCGGCATTTTTGTAGGTAAGGGCTACGAACAGACCAGCCGCGATGAAAGCAGCCGCGCCAATGGTCAGCCACAGACCGGAGTTATCATTTTCCTGGGCTTCGCCCTGTGGTTTCATCATAGAGCGGACGTTACTGGTCACGACCGAATCGGGCAGCACGTGCGACACTGCCGCCTGTATTTTGGTCTGGAATCCGGCCACGACTTTGTCTTTCCCTTTCATCAGGGCGTCGTATCCGGCTTTGGCTACGTCGGCGGGGTCGGTTTTATAGGCTTCCTGCTGCGCCACGGTGTTCATGGCGCCGGCTTTGTTGAAGAAATCGGTGTCGGTAGCAGGTGGCATCAGCACCGTAACAGTAATATCGGTGTCTTTTACCTCGTTCCGAAGGGCTTCGGAGAATGAGTAGATAAATGCTTTGGTCGCGCCATAAACAGCCATCATGGGGTTTGGCATGATAGACGCAATGGACCCAAGCATCAGGATTTTGCCCTCGTTGCGGGCCACCATGTCTTTGGAAAACAGCTTGGTCAGATGCACCAACGCCGTTAGGTTGACCTGAATGACGTTCAGTTCTTTCTGTAAATCGGTTTCGGTGGCAAACTTACCGTACTCACCAAAACCGGCGTTGTTGACCAGCGCGTTGACGGTGATATTCTTGCCCGTTACCTCGTCATACACCTGTTGTGGGGCATCCGGGTCTGACAGGTCTTTCTCGATGACAGTAATTTCAGACGTGCCGAACTGCTGTTTGAATTTATCGGCGAGGTCATTGAGCTGGTCTCCGCTGCGGGCTACCAGTACGAGATTATAGCCGTCTTTGGCGAACAAGGTGGCCAGCTCGCGGCCAATTCCGCTCGACGCGCCCGTGATGAGTGCTGTCTTTCCTGCTTCGGTTTTCATAAAGAATTGAGTTAGTTTGACTCTTTACTCAACCCCACACACCGCAAGATGTTTGATTTACCCAGTGCTATCGGGTACCGCAGGTCACTTTACTTAACAACAACTTTAAACTCAATTTTTGTCGGGACGGGGGTTGCCGTACCGGGAATGGCCTTGGGGCTGATGCCCGTACCGAGCCCAATGGCATCAACGCGCAGGTAGTCGATACCTGCCGACACGATCTGCTGCTTTACTACGTTTACCCGCTTGAACGACAGGCTTTTATTAGGCAGTCTGGCAGTACCGTCATTCGCATAGCCAATGAGTTGCACCTGTAAAGCAGGGTTTGTCTTGAGCATCGTTACCAGTTCGCTGATGGCCGCCTGCGACCCTGCCGTCATAGACAGCGAACCGGGCGCAAACGCTACGCCCGCCAGCGTGAATATCCGGCCTTTGGGCAATGTTGGGTTGGTCAGATAAGGCGTCAGTTGCTGACTCAGCCCGTTGGGTACCGGGGTGGGCGGTGCCCCCACGGCCATGCCCGTAGCGGTAGTGGCTGCGGTAGCCGGGGCAGTGCGGGGTTGCGGGTTCGGGTCAACGGGTACAGCCAGCGAGCGGGCTACTGTATCGGCGGTTTGTACGGAGTCGCCGAGGGTGCTGATTTCAGTAGCGGCTGGTTCTTCGCCAGCATGTTCCTGCGTATTCTGATAGATATAATAACCGCTGACCCCAATCAGTATGGCGAGCAATGCACCAATACCCCACTTGGCCAGTGATCCATTATCATCCTGTTCGGCATCTGTCAACTCATATGTAACGGGCGGGCGCGTCACGGTGTCGGTCGTACGGATCGGCTCGCCGTCGGGTCGGCGGGCGGGCCCGGCCACACCCGCCACTACATGCTGCAAACCAACTTTTTCGATCAGTGTCGGCAACAGCTCGTCGGGTACGGCGGCTACGAGTGCATCTCGCTCGGCAAAGAGCAGCGAGGCCACTCCGTTTGCGTCTAATTTACGTTCGTGCGTGTGCTTGCCCAGTACGTGCAGAACAATAGTTGTGGTTAGGCCCAGCAACGAGATGGCTGATGAGTTACGCACGCCCGCATGGCCAGACACCATGCTGGCAATGGAGCTTTTCATGGCGGGCAGCAAATGGCTGATTACGTCGTTGCCCTGGGTAATGAGCGTATTGGTATGCGCCGGGTCGCGCAGGGTTGCTTCCAGATTATCGGTTACGCTGCCTGTGTAGTTGCCTTTCTGAAGGTACTTATAGAGTTGACTAACGCCTATTTCGGTAGTCGTACGTTTCATTAGTCCACCCACTATGGTGTAGATGAGGGCGTCTGTAGCCCGGCTCGTTTTTTCGGTCGGCTCGTCTATGTAAGCAGCAATCCGCGACAGAACGTCGGGAGTAAGAATGTGAGCGAATTCGTTAAACAAAGTCATAGAGAGGAAACTCGATGGGCAAAACTGAGAGTATGTGTAGGTTAATAGGTCAAGGCAGCGGTAACACATTGACGAACTGGCGGTATGGATTACCCAAAAGTAAGCAAGTGCTGGCAAAGGTCACAGGCTCCGGATGGATAAACTTCGGACGTTACCGCCTGGGAATTCGCTCAATCGCTTCCTGATACTCAGTTTCGACGGAACGCAGGCGATCCTGACAAAAGGCAATCAACTGCCCCGCCAGTTTTATTTTAGCGGGTAACTCGTCGAGTGGCACTTCGTCATTCTCAATTTCATCGACCAGACCCGTGAGTTGGTCATAAGCATCGTGGTAAGTCATTTTCTACAGCTCTACAACTTTAGTGGTGATGGTTCCGTCGTGAAGCTGAACCTGTAAATTCTCATTTAGATGGACATCCTGCGCTTTGGTAACGATACGGCCATTGCGCAGCAGCAGGGCATAACCCCGCCGGATTACGTTGGCCGGGTCGAGGTGGCGGATGGTTACGGTTTTTTCGGTCAGTTCGGTGTGGCGGTCGCGCAGGAAATTCTGCGATGCAAA